>NZ_SFBO01000066.1:0-45210 GCF_007095705.1 Microcystis sp. Msp_OC_L_20101000_S702 | reverse complement strand
ATGATTAGGATAAGTTATGACTTAAAAATTAATCAACAACTAAAGCTTATGCTTGTAGCTAAGTGAAATCATTGATTAAGAGACCTGTACTTTTCAATGACTTTTTGCCGCAAACCCTATGTAGCTTGGCTGCAAGACCAAGCAGCAAAACTGCGATCGCCTGATCGCAATACTTTAGATTGGCAAACTTTAGCCGAGGAATTAGAGGAAATGGTGGATGAACGCAAATACAAAGCAGAAAGCTTTCTTTTCTTATTCAACTCCTCAGTCACCTGCTACTTTACGCCTACTGGAATCATCCTTACTACCTACCCCACTGGACAGACGAGATAGATAATTTCAGATTGGAATCGAGCCTGCTATTTCGCTCTCAGGTAATCTACAATCATGCCTTAGAACGGGTTTGGTTATTGTTATCAAAAAGCACTGGGAAAAGCGAGCCGCAAAAGTGGATTAACTTTACCAGTTGACTGTCCTTGGACAATTGAGAAAATTCTTGATGAGGATTCGTTACCTGGTTAATACATTAATTGATTAGTTCGCTCTAGATCGAAAATAATTGACAAAAATCGCTAAATGCTTTTCTATATAAGGGTTCCATCCCTTATAACCCCCGTTCATTGCATAACACAAACCGAAGAGCCATACATACTCAAAAATAATGCTGTTTTTGAAAGGATTAATATCGCTGTTAAAGTTGGGATTTTTAGTGACTGAATGATGGGGGGCCGACAAAAAAAACCCGCCGTTAGCGGGGGACATGGCATAGTTTTCCTGTGATGCCTAGCTGAGACTTACACCCCGTAAACGAAGTCAGCATTAGTCATGCCAGCTGCGGCAACAGCCCCAACATTGGCAATTAGGTAACTATCGACGACGTCGGAATCGTTATACCAGATGTCGCCGTTGCTAGTGTTGACGTAGATGCCGGAGGAGTCTCCCAATGCTCCCCCAGTCAACCCAGCTCCCTGGAAGAACTGGGCAGCGTCAAGGACACTTCCGTCCACGTTACCACTATTAAAGAGCAGACCCTTGATCCCCGGATTAATGGCACCGGTCAAAGTGCTGTCAAGACTGTTCGCCAGAATGATCGTGTCAGCGGGTACAGAGAAGTCGGTGATCAGATCACGGTTCGCTACGTTGTCGAGCCTGAAGAAATCGTTTCCAGCACCACCAGTAAGAGTATCCAGACCCAGGCCACCATTGATGGTGTCGTTACCAGCTTCACCGAAGAGGGAATTATCCGCAGTGTTCCCAGTGATGGTGTCATTGCCAGCAGTGCCAATTAGATTTTCGATGCTGACCAATGTATCTGTAAAGACAGAATTACCGGGGAAACTAACTACACCCGTTGATAAATTAGCATTGATCGGTCCCCAATAGAAAGCATAGGATGTCGTGTCATTTCCCAGACCCCCATCAATGGTATCAAAACCAAATCCACCATCTATCCAGTCATTACCGGCACCGCCAAATAATTTGTCGTTACCATCGCCACCATTGATGGTGTCGTTGCCAGCTTCACCGAAGAGGGAATTATCCGCAGTGTTCCCGATGATTGTGTCATTGCCAGCAGTGCCAATTAGATTTTCAATACTGATCAATCTGTCTGTAAAGACAGAATTACCAGGGAAACTCACTAAACCCGTTGCTAAATTAGCATTGATCGGTCCCGAATAGAAAGCATAGGATGTCGTGTCATTTCCCAGACCTCCATCAATGGTATCAAAACCAAATCCACCGTCTATCAAGTCATCACCAGTGCCGCCAAATAATTTGTCGTTGCCATCGCCACCATTGATGCTATCGTTGCCAGCACCACCATTGAGGGAATTATTCGCAGTATTCCCGATGATTGTGTCATTGCCAGCAGTGCCAATTAGATTTTCGATGCTGACCAATGTATCTGTAAAGACAGAATCACCGGGGAAACTCACTACACCCGTTGATAAATTAGCATTGATCGGTCCCCAATAGAAAGCATAGGATGTTGTGTCATTTCCCAGACCCCCATCAATGGTATCAAAACCAAATCCGCCGTCTATAAAGTCATCACCAGTGCCGCCAAATAATTTGTCGTTGCCATCGCCACCATTGATACTGTCGTTACCAGCTTCACCGAAGAGGGAATTATCCGCAGTGTTCCCGATGATGGTGTCATTGCCAGCAGTGCCAATTAGATTTTCAATACTGATCAATGTATCTGTAAAGACAGAATTACCAGGGAAACTCACTACACCCGTTGCTAAATTAGCATTGATCGGTCCCCAATAGAAAGCATAGGATGTTGTGTCATTTCCCAGACCTCCATCAATGGTATCAAAACCAAATCCACCGTCTATCAAGTCATCACCAGTGCCGCCAAATAATTTGTCGTTGCCATCGCCACCATTGATGGTATCGTTGCCATTATAGCCATAAATGGTATCATCCCCCCAGAGTCCAAAATACCATCCAGTGACTCCAGCTGATGCCGAAGATGGAGTAATGGTGTTATTCAAGCCATTTCCGGTAACTAGGGGCATAATTTAGTCCTTCTTAAAATTACATAATTTACACCCTGTGCCACTGTATTTTTAGTCTTGATTGCCAAGGCTTTCAGAAATCGGCAGAGATAAAGTATCCTCTGGAACCCTGATTCTGTCGTTTTTAGTTGCACATTGCGTAATTGTTGCCATTCTACAGCCAAAAGTCTAGAATGGTCGTTAATTTTTGTGCATGGTCGGGTCTTCTAACCGAAGGCATTGACGAAAAACACATTGTATCTGTCCTAGAGGCACTATGAAAAAGCTTAAGCAATACTGGACTGCTGAAGCACT
The DNA here is from genome assembly GCF_007095705.1 of Microcystis sp. Msp_OC_L_20101000_S702. NCBI lineage: Bacteria > Bacillati > Cyanobacteriota > Cyanophyceae > Chroococcales > Microcystaceae > Microcystis > Microcystis sp. Msp_OC_L_20101000_S702. Next base: position 42,391 of record NZ_SFBO01000066.1, on the reverse strand, counting down.
GGAAAAAGACTTAGGCGATCCTCTCAATCCCGATAACCCTCTATCCTACAAGCGGGTGATCGAAATTGACGAGAGCGAAGAATTTCCCCACGAGGAAATTCGCTGGTTATACGACTGGAAACTCCAACACTACTACATTCCCACGGATTGCGGCGGTGAGTTCACCTCTTTTGAGGAATTTGTCGCTTTTGTGCGGGTACTTTCCCGACGGGATCAAACTATCGGTATCGCTTTTACTACCCTATTCTGGTCGTTTTTAAACTGGATGGCGGGAACCCCAGAACAGAAACAGAAGCTCGCCCGTTTTATCATGGATGACTATGGGGCGATGTGTCTGGGTTACTCGGAAAAGGAACACGGCAGCGATCTGATCAATGGTGATCTGACCGCGACGAAGGTGGAAGGAGGTTATATTCTCAATGGGGAGAAATGGCCGATTAACCGGGCGACTATCTCTGGAATTTCCTTTATTTTGGCGAAAACCGATGCTAACGGCGGTCCGAAGTGTTTAACCCTATTTATGGTAGATAAACGGCAATTAGACCCCGAAAAATACTATAATTTGCCGAAAATATACACCCATGGCGTGCGGGCCTCGGATATGAGTGGCATTGGTTTTAAGGATTGTTTCGTCCCTGATTCCATGCGTTTACGCGAGGAGGGAGACGGTTTAGAATTAGCCCTGAAAGGTTTCCAAATCACCCGAATGTTGTGCGCTGCTTTTTCCCACGGGGCAGCCGATACCGCTTTAAGAACTACCCTCGGTTTTGCCGTTAATCGAGTAATTTATAACAAAAATGTGATGGATTTGCCCCAACCCCGGCGCACTCTCGTGGATGCTTTCCTTGACATCCTCATTTGCGATTGCGAGACGATTCCGGCCGCGAGAGGTTTTCATATTATCCCCGAACAGTTTAGCGTCTGGGCTTCGGTGGTAAAATATTTTGTCACCGTCCGTCTGGAGGAGATGGTTAATAGTGTTTATGTGGTCTTGGGATCGCGTTTTTATATGCGAGAAGAACACGAATTCGGCATCTTCCAGAAGCTACTGCGGGATAATTCGATTATCAGTATGTTTGACGGCAGTTCGATCGTCAATCTTCATGCTTTAATCCTACAATTGCGTCCTTTAACCAAATATCGGGCTAAACGCAACTCGCGCACCATGTCGGCGTTAAAAACCCGTTTAGAGGCGATTTTTAGCCTAGAAAAGTCAGTTCCTCCCTTTGAACCCAATAATTTAGAATTATTTGGCCGGGGAATGGATGATTCCCTGCAAGGTTTAGAAATTGCCCTTGATATGCTGGAAGGATTGAAAAATTCTGACGAAGTGGACCCGGAGATATTAGAAAATCTATTGATGTTGGGTAATTTAGTTTTAGAGGAACTAAATGCTCACGATGAACAGATTAGTCAATCGAAATTCGAGTATGGTCACGACCAATCACCCGAATTGTTCGAGATTGCCAAGAAATACTGTACTTTACACGCCGCTTCTGCTTGTTTACACACTTGGCTTTATAATCGTTCCATCTTGGGGGAATTTTTTGCCCAGGGGGAATGGTTGGTGTTGAGTTTACACCGATTACTGCGAACTCTCCGGCCGCTGCCTTACACTCTGTCTGAGGTGTATATAGAAAATGTTGCCCAAGAATTGCTGAAATTATATCAAGAAAATCAACATTTTTCGATCGCCCCTTTTCAATTAGCCCCTTCACAAACTACCGAGGAAAAAACCCATGAACTCCAGCTCCAATCTTAATAATCTCGTACAAAATTGGTTAGTTAAACAGTTAGCTGATCAGTTATCTTTGGATGCTAAAACAATTAATGTGACTGAACCTTTAACCCGTTATGGTTTAGATTCGATCGATGCAGTAACTATGGTGGGTGATCTAGAAGATTGGGTTGGTCAAGAGTTACCTTCTACCCTTTTCTGGGATTATTCTACTATTGAAAAAGCGTCTCTTTTCCTAGTAGAAAACTACGATCTTTCTAATCTTTCCGGCGAGGAAACCCCCGCAGAAGTTGCTCCCGTCGCTGAAAAAGCTGAACCAGCCGTTAGTGGTGGCAAAGGTTGGAGTTTATTCGGTCGTCGTTAATTATCAGTTATCAGGTGTAGGGTGGGTTAGGCGACGACAATTTATGCTAGGGAAAATTATCTAGTATTCGCCGTAACCCACCTATATTAGTTATCAATTGGCTCTGTTCTCTACTCACCAGTATAGGAATTGCTAAGTACCTAAACAAAATTAATTACCCATTTCTCCGTAAAGCAACAATCGCTGTATTTCTTTTCTGTTGCCCGTTCCGCAGTTCTGGAGTTCCCTCTCACCACTAGGAAATTTATTTTGTACGACTACTTATAAATTGAAATATAGAAAAAAGGGCGATCACTTGATCGCCCTTTTCTCCTACTAAATAACAAAAATTATCTCAAGATATACACCAGTAAAAACAGGATAATCCAGACCACATCGACGAAATGCCAGTATAATTCTGCCGCTTCGACACCAAAATGAGATTGACTAGAATAGTGGTCTTTTTGACGAGAACGCCAGAGCACAGATAGAATCAGCACTAAACCGAAGGTAACGTGGAGACCGTGGAATCCGGTTAAGGCATAAAAAGCGCTGGTGAAAACATTAGTTGTCAGACCGAATTCAGCGTGATAATATTCGTATCCTTGACCACAAAGGAAGATAATTCCCATTAGGGCAGTAATACCGAACCACAATTGTAAACCGGCGTTATTATTTTGTTTAATCGCCTTTTGTCCTATGTGCATAACAAAACTACTGGACACCAGAATAATTGTGTTAATTGTCGGTAGGGTTAATTCTAATTCGGGTGTGCCGGCGGGAGGCCAGACCGGTAACATGGTACGGTAGAACAAGAAAGCGGCAAATAAACCTAAAAAGATGGAACTTTCCGCCACTAGAAACAAAACCACACCGAATAAGCGATGATCCGGGTGGCCATGATGTCCGTGTTCCACCGTTTCCTGATGATAATTGACAGAGAGTTGAGAATCTTCGAGCGTTGAACCTTGCATGATTGAATGTCCTTAGTTTACACAGGAGACGGGGAGCTTTTTGTCAGTGGGAAGTGGGAAGTGGGAAGCTTTTTTTCAGTGTTGCCAAAGGCACGGCGTAGCCGTCCAGTAAACAGTAAACAGTAAACAGTGAACTGAAAACTCACATCTGATAACTGATAACTGAAAACTCACATCTGATAACTGATAACTGATAACTGATAACTGATTATTGGGATTCAGCACCCACTTCAGCGAGGAGATCTTGTACTGATTCCGCTGCTTCCGATTCTTCCATATCAATACCGTAATCGTAGGGGCCGGACCAAAGAATCGGCATTTCCTCGAAATTCTCGATAATTGGGGGAGAGGAGGTTTGCCATTCTAGGGTTAAAGCGCGCCAAGGATTACGACCAGCCGGTTGACCTTTAAAGGCACTCCAGACCATATTAATAGCGAAGGGAATACTCGATATACCGAGAATATAAGCCCCTGCGGTACTAAGAACATTTAAATCCTGAAACTGCACATCATACAGGGCAATACGACGGTTCATACCCAATAATCCCAATTCGTGCATCGGCATGAAAGTTAAATTCAAACCGATAAAACTGAGAACAAAGTGGATACGACCGAGAGTCTCGTTATACATCCGTCCGGTCATTTTCGGGAACCAATGGTAAACGGCAGCAAACAGGGCCATTGCCGTACCACCAAATAGTACATAATGGAAGTGACCGACGACAAAATAGGTATCGTGGACGTGGATATCGAAGGGAACAGAAGCCAACATAATCCCAGTCAAACCACCGATGAGGAAGGAAGACAGGAAACCGATCCCAAATAATAAAGACGTATTGAGACTAAGTTTACCGCCCCAAAGAGTGGCACACCAACTAAAGATTTTAATGCCCGTGGGAACGGCGATTAACATGGTTGCCGCCATGAAAAACATCCGTAACCAACCGGGGGTGCCGCTGGTGAACATATGGTGGGCCCAGACGATTAAACCCAAGAAACAGATGGTGAGACTAGAATAGGCGATCGCTCGATAACCAAAAATCGGTTTACGCGCATGAACCGGTAATATCTCCGATATAGTGCCGAAAAAGGGCAAAATCATGATATAAACAGCAGGATGGGAGTAAAACCAGAACATATGCTGATAAACCACCGGATCGCCGCCGCCAGCAGGGTTAAAAAAGCTCGTGCCGGCGATTAAATCAAAGGACAAGAGAACGAGAGCAGAAGCGAGAACGGGAGTGGAAAGCAGTACCAGAGTCGAGGTGGCCAGCATTGCCCAACAAAATAGCGGCATACTGTACAAATCCATCTCAGGAATCCGCATTTTCAGGATCGTGGTGATGAAATTAATCGAGCCTAAAATCGAAGAAGTCCCGATCAATAAAAGGCTCAAAATCCACAATTCTTCCCCCCATTTGCCGCTAATTAAGCTCAAAGGTGGGTAGGAAGTCCAACCGGACTGGGGTGCGCCGACAAAGAAACTGGATAATAATAGCAGCCCGCCGGGGGGATTAAGCCAGAAAGCCACAGCGTTAAGACGAGGAAAAGCCATATCTTCGGCCCCAATCATCAGGGGAATGAGATAATTGGCAAAACCTGCCCCAACTGGAACGATCCAAAGAAAGATCATGATCGTTCCGTGCATGGTCATGAATTGGTTATATAGTTCTGGGGAGACAAAATCGGGGTCAGGAGTGGCTAATTCCGTCCGCAGCACTTCTGCGAAAGCACCGCCAATAAAGAAGAAAAGAAAGGCAGTCACCAGATATTGAATCCCGATGACTTTATGATCGGTGCAGAAAGTAAAGTAATCGGTCCACTTGCGGTGATGGATCACCTCGGGAACGGTTGCTGGGGTGGTTATTTCCGTTGATGCTGTCATAAGGCCAAGATTTTAGATGACAAGAAAAATTACATTTGCTGCTGATGGGCAACTTGGGCGAGGATTTCACCGTTTATGCCCATTTCTTCGGTGTAGGGGGTCAAATATTGACTATCAGAGCGATCTTTAGCGGTCATAGCTACAGTTCGATCGCTGTCAACTTCGGCGATTGTGTTATCCTGCACCCATTGGTCGTAATCGGCTTGGGAGTGAACTACAAAGCTAGATTTCATGCCGCCGTGATAGGCCCCGCAAAGTTCCGCACAAATGATCGGATATTGACCAATTTGGTTGGATGTGAACGATAACACCGTTTCCTGTCCGGGGATAACGTCCTGTTTTAGACGCAATTGGGGAACCCAGAAAGCATGGATCACATCCCCTGCTTCCATATTCAGTTGCACGGGACGATTGACGGGAGCGTGCAGTTCTCCGGAAACAATGCCGGTTTCGGGATAGGTGAAGATCCAAGCGTATTGAATACCTTTAACATTGACCACTAGGGGGGGAACTCCTTCACCATCGTAGGAATTGCCGATACCTAGGGCTACTCTGCGATCGCCGCTCAGGGCCATCATCGTGCCGTGGTGATGACCGTGGTGGGCGATTTCTCCTTGGCCACCCTTGGAAATCAAGGGATCGAGACCGCCGATATTGTTATAAATCTCGAAGCTATAGACGGCAAGGATAAAAACGATTACCGTCGGGATGGCTGTCCAGAAGATTTCTAGGGGTACATTGCCCTCCACTGCCGGCCCGTCGGTTTGATCCCCCGGTTGGCGGCGAAAGCGAATCACTATATAGATAATCACGCCTTCAACTATTAAAAATAGTCCCGTGGCGATGGTCATCATCAGATTAAAGATACTATCTATTTCCTTGGCATCTTCGGAAGCGGCCACCGGCATTAAGCCATGATTTTGGCCATACCAGAGACTAATTAAGGTCAAGGCGATCCCGAGTACGAGCGTCAGGATACTGCTGGGAATTTTCACGGTCTTTTCAATATTTTCAATAGTGGCTACTTATTCAAGGCTAAAACATGATTCCCCTATAGATGGGAAATTTAACCGGCATCTTCTGAGAATTTTATCTTTTCTTTGGGATCGTTTTCAGGGAAAGTATTTTAAATAACTAATTTTTATATCTTATTCTGAGTTTATGTAAACAAATGTAACGGAAATGGCCAGAAATCTAAAGAATATCTAAAAGCTTTTACCGGTCGTAAAAAAACTCATTCACAGTGATAACTAACTGGCAAACAAAGCCATGATCTTTGATGACAGACTCCTTGAGAACAGGCAAACCGATGACCGAATCTGTTTTTAACCCGACACCCCTAAGAGAAACCGGCCATATTCAGGTGTGGATGCGCCGCTTAGTCTGGAAAATTGCGATCGCTACTTTCGCCCTAATGGTAGTGGGTGCTGCCACCAGAGTTATGAACGCCGGTTTAGCTTGTCCCGATTGGCCGCTGTGTTACGGTCAATGGATTCCCAGTCAGCAGATGAATCTACAGGTATTTCTGGAGTGGTTTCACCGTCTCGATGCCTCTTTGATCGGGTTTAGTACGCTCGCTCTCGTCGGTCTGTCTTGGTGGTATCGTCGCCATCTTCCCCCTTGGCTGTTCCCCTCTGCGATCGCTGCTTTGGCTTTAATTCTCCTGCAAGGAGTCCTGGGAGGATTAACCGTCAGCCAATTACTGCGATTTGACATCGTAACCGCCCATTTAGCCACAGCTTTGCTCTTTTTTGCCACCCTAATCGTCATTGCTATCTGTCTGACTCCCTACCGTGGCACAGGTACAGTCGGGAAACTAACTGGGATGGGAATGGTCGCCACCAGTCTAGTTTATCTGCAATGTCTCCTCGGCGGTCTCGTCGGTTCCCGTTGGGCTGCCCATCAGTGTTTAACGGTTTCCCAACTCTGCACCGTGATGAATAGCCACATTATCGGGGTTTTTCCCGCCACTATCTCGGTGTTAACCCTAGTTTTCTTCGCTTGGCGAGCTGCCGCTATCCATCCTCTCCTCAAAAAACTAGCTTTTAGCGCCGGGGGATTAGTCGCCCTACAGGTGTTTTTAGGCGTTGCCACCCTGAAACTACATCTCCAGGTGGAACCCTTAACCATTACCCACCACAGCATCGGTGCGCTATTGGTGGGAACCCTCGTCGCTTTTACCACTTTTGCCCTTCGCGATCGTTCTTTCGCGCCTATAAGCCATCTCTAAGGATTTAATCACGATGACTGGAACTCAAGCCCTTCGCCACCACGATAATTTTTTACAAGTCGCTAAAAGTTATTATCAACTCACTAAACCGCGAATTATTCCTCTACTGCTGATTACCACGGCCGCTTCTATGGAAATCGCCTCTAAAGGTCAGGTTTCCCCCCTCTTACTCTTTCTTACTCTCCTCGGTGGCACTCTCGCCGCCGCCGCCGCTCAAACCTTAAACTGCATCTATGATCGCGACATCGATCACACCATGCTTCGCACCCGCGCCCGTCCTATTCCCTCCGGCCGCGTGCAACCCCTCCACGCCCTCATTTTTGCCCTGGTTTTAGCCTCCCTTTCCCTAGCACTTTTTGTCTTTTTTGTCAATACTTTGAGCGGATTTTTAGCAATGACCGGTATCGCATTTTATATGCTGATTTATACCCATCTGCTCAAGCGTCATAGTATCCAAAATATTGTTATCGGTGGCGCGGCTGGCTCGATTCCTCCCCTCGTCGGTTGGGCGGCAGTAACGGGCGATCTCGGTTGGATTCCCTGGATTTTATTCGCCATTATTTTTCTTTGGACTCCTCCCCATTTTTGGGCTTTAGCTTTAATGATCAAGGATGATTATGCAGAAGTGGATATCCCGATGATGCCCGTAGTTAAAGGGGAAGAAGCCACTAGCGAACAGATTTGGCTCTATACTTTAATCGTCGTTCCTTTCACTTTCCTCCTGATTTATCCCTTGGCTGCCTGTGGTGTGGTTTATGGTCTAGCGGCTTTGGTTTTAGGGTTTGTTTTCCTGAAAAAAGCTTGGCAATTAAAACAGAATCCTTTTGATCGGGACATGGCTCGATCGCTGTTTAAATATTCCATTCTTTACATGATGTTATTATGTACAGCTATGGTGATCGATAGTTTACCCATGACCTCTCGTCTCCTCGCTACAATTGCCAGTTTATTCCCCTGTAGTTAATCTCAGTTATCAGTTATCAGTTATCAGTTATCAGATGTGAGTTTTCAGTTCACTGATTACTGTTTACTGAAAAACCCCATCTCCCCAATTCATAATTCCCTCCGACTACTGATTGCGACTGAGGGAGTTAATTCGCTCGATTAGTTGCGCTAAGATTTCTTGTAATTGTCGATCTTGATGTTGGGAAAGGTTGATTTTATCACAGCTATAAATAACGGTGGTGTGATCTTTGCCGCCAAATTCTTCGCCAATGCGCGGTAAACTTAGATCCGTGTGTTGACGCATCAAATACATCCCAATCTGTCGAGCAAAACTAATTTCTCGTCGGCGGGAATTTCCCTTTAGATCAGCGATCGAGAGTTGAAATTTTTCCGCTACTACCGCCATAATAATCTCAGGAGAAGTGGCAATTTTGGCCATTGGTGGATTTAAAACTGGCGCGATATTTTCTACCGTCATCGGCAATCCGGAGATAGAAATATAAGTAGTAGCCCGGATTAATGCCCCCTCTAATTCGCGAATATTAGAAGTATAATTAAGGGCAATATATTCGATAACTTCTCGTGGGAGACGCAGATTTTCGTACTCGGCCTTTTTTTGTAAAATTGCCATACGAGTCTCGATATCTGGTGCTTGGATATCGGCGACTAATCCCATAGAAAAGCGAGAAATTAAACGATCCTGTAAACTGGGAATCTGTTTGGGGAGGCGATCGGAGGCTAAAACCACCTGTTTTCCCGCTTCGTGCAGGGTATTAAAGGTATGAAAAAATTCTTCTTGAGTGTATTCTTTTCCTTCAATAAATTGTAGATCATCCACTAATAATATATCGGCATGACGATAATGATTACGAAAACTTTCCATACTATCTTGACGGATAGCAGTGATTAAATCATTCGTGAATTGTTCCGTCGATACATAAAAAACCTTGGATTGGGGATATAATTCCAGACGATAATGACCGATCGCTTGCATTAAATGAGTTTTACCTAATCCCACACCACCACAGAGAAAAAGCGGGTTAAATTCGCGTCCGGGTAATTCCGCCACCGCTAAAGCAGCCGCGTGGGCCATGCGATTGGTTGGACCAACAACAAAACGGGAAAAATTATATTTAGGGTTAAGTTGATTACTGGGCGGTAATTCTGATTCTAAGCTACTGTTAGGCTGGAAAATAGCGATCAAATCGCCCTGTTGTGCCGTTAGTTGAATCTCGACGGGATAACCGACGATATCCTCCACTACTTCGGCAATTGTTGACAGATAATTTTTCTGAAGATGGTTAAGAATAAAGGGATTGGCAGCCTGAATTACTAAGCGATCGTTTTGCCATTCTTTAACCGTTGCCGTTTGAAACCAAGTCTCAAAAGCGGGACGGGTTAATAGTAATTTTAGACGCTCTAGGAGATTATGCCAAAGTTGTTGGGTGCTGCTATCCACGGTTAATTTTGATTAACAAAGTTGCTCTAGTGCTGCTACGGGGAAACCTTATCAGTTTAGCGAGATTTTGCCGTTGACGATAAAATGATTTTCAGAGCGAAACAATTAATCCTTATACAGATGACACAAGTTTTAACAATCACCCAATTAGGAAACCCAATTCTACAGCAAAAAGCACCGGAGATCGATAATCTTCTCGATTCTGACTGTCAAAATTTGATCGATTCCCTGATTACCACGGTGCAAGCTGCCCACGGGGTGGGAATCGCCGCGCCCCAAGTTGCTCGGTCTCTGCGTCTGTTTATCGTTGCTTCTCACCCCAATCCTCGTTATCCCGACGCTCCGATCATGTCACCCACTGCCATGATTAATCCGCGTATTTTGCAGGTGAGCGAGGAAATGGTCAAGGGTTGGGAAGGTTGTCTCAGTGTCCCCAATTGGCGCGGTTTTGTCCCCCGTCATCAGTGGATTGAGGTGGTCTATTGTGGTCGCAATGGTCGGGAAATCCGTCAAGTTTTCAGGGATTTTGTCGCACGCATCTTTCAACACGAATACGATCATCTGGAGGGAATCCTCTTTCTTGATCGCCTTGCTTCTCCGGCGGATTTATACTCGGAGGAAGAATACCAAAAAATCAGTAATATTGCTGAATATAAGCGTTAACGGGAGAATTAGTTTGAGCATTTGTACTAAAATTTCCAATACGCAGTTTAAATTCAATACAGCTTAGGCGGGGGGATATGATAGTTTTTAGCACCCAACTACACTACTTAGCTAAAAAAACTGATAACTGATAACCCGGGAGAAAATATAATTGTAGCTACCTACCCATTCCTGATTAATTCCTATGGCAGAAGAAACCACCACCCCAGCAACTCCGGCAGCAGAAGCAGCAAAACCGGCTCAACCTGCGGCTGCTAAAAAACCCAAGGAGCCTACCGTCGAGGAAAAACCCTTTGCTGAATTTATCGAGCAGCATTTTCAGCCCGCATTGGCTGCCGCCTTGCAAAAGCTGGGTATAACTGATATAAAGCTGTCCTTTAAACAGGATAAAATTCCCGTGCAGGGCTTTTCTAGCTCTCCCTGTTGGCAGTTAACTGGCAATTGGCTCGGGGGAATGCGTCAATTTAGCATTTATTTTTTAGAAGAAGACATCAATGGCAAAAAAGCTTTTTCTCAAGCTGAGGGCGGCGCTCAACCTAGTACACTTGAATCATTTATGATCGATGAAAGGAAAGTTAGTCTTGATTTACTGTTGTTTTACACCCTGCAACGGCTTAACGGTCAAAAGTGGTTGACAAGAAACTAAAATTGCTGAGGATTAGCGATCGAGAAGGGGGGTAAAATGAGCATAAACGACCACTGCTTATCGATCGCTAATAGTAATTATGCGTGTATTTGTACTACTTTTTAACGCAGGCACAGAAAACGAAGGTATCCACACCATTCAAATGGGAGCTATCAATAAGGTGTTGATGTTTGAATCGGAAGATGATGCCACCCGTTATGCGCTGTTGTTAGAGGCCCAGGATTTTCCGACTCCCACGGTAGAGAAAATTGATTCGGAGGAAGTGGCAGAATTTTGTCGCAGCGCTGGCTATCAAGCGGAAATGATTGAAGCGGGTATGTTAGTAATTCCCCCCGAAAGCAATGCCGAGGAGTTGGATTGGCAAAAAGAGGAAGTCCCCCCCGCCGAGGAGGAGTTTTCCGAGATTCCCGATGCGGAGTTAGACAGCATCCGTCGTCGTCTAGAAGGACTTTTGTAATAAACCTCTTGTAAAAATCGAAAATTGTCCTGCTTGGTTAGGAGACAGGAGACAGTAGCCAGTAGTCAGGAGTTCAGAGTCAGAAGACAGGACAATAAATCAATATTGTTCCCTGTTCACTGATAACTGTTCCCTGTTCACTGATAACTGTTCACTGAATATGACAACCGTGGGGGAATTGGGCGAAAATTTGGTGGCGGATTGGTTGCAATTACAGCAATGGCATATCCTCCAGCGTCGTTGGCGTAGTGGCGGCGGTGAAATCGATTTAATCGTCTTATCTAAATCTCAGGCGATTCTCGCTTTTGTCGAGGTGAAAACCCGCAGTGCCGGCAATTGGGATTTAGGGGGCAAATTAGCAATCGATGACCGTAAACAGGGGAGAATTTACGAGGCTGCCCAGATATTTCTCTCCTTTTATCCCCAATGGTCCGATTTAACCTGTCGTTTCGATGTGGCTTTAGTTAGTTGTCAAAAAAGTTCTCTATTAGCTTTACCTGAGTTTTCCCTTGATTATCCCTGTCAGCGACAGGCAGGTTATCAATTGCAGTTACAGGAATATCTCGTGGCGGTTTTCTAAAAACACAATAAGCCCGCCTAGGGAGGCGGGCTTTATCTTGTACAAACGATATGGACTCCTAAAAAATTAACGGACTCAACATAATAGAGGTTTACGGAAACCACAACAGTCTATCTGTCAACTATCAAGATTTCTCAGTTTACCGACTCAGGTGCTGATTACGGCTCACTCCATCTGTCCTATATCGAGCAACAGAGGCGAAACCATACTTTACTTTACAAACTTTGAGAATCTGCGTCCGATTTAGCTGTTGCGTTGAGCTAGAGCAGGTGGCACAGGCTCTAGGTCTTTTTGCCTGAAAGGAAGTTGAGTCGCTTCCCTTGTGCCTTTATGTTTTTAATATAACACCTTTGTCGGGACTCGATCGAGCTTGTTATTAAAGTTTACATTTATTGATTTTTAGCAAAAATTGCCGTTACAAAACTATGGGGTGTGGGGTGTGGGGTGTGGGGTGTGGGGTGTGGGGAGAATAAATAAAATAATCTCCTATCTCCTATCTCCTGACTCCTATCTCCTGACTCCTATCTCCTGACTCCTATCTCCTGACTCCTGATTAGGGACTGAATCTCCTCTCTGTAGGCAAAAGGAGCGCGACTGAGAGCCTCTTGAAAGAGGGGTTGAGCCTCTTGATTTTTGCCCTGTTCTTTTAGTACGATCGCCGTCGCTAAAATCGGTCGGAAATCGTTAACATCCATCTGTTGAGCTTGTTTATAGGTGTTTAAAGCTTCCGGATAATTTTGCTGCTCAAAATAGATTTTGCCTAAAAGTAACTGAACGGAAACGATATCGATTAAACTAGCGGGATTATTGGGATCGGCAGCGGCTTTTAAAGCACGATCAATCGTGTCTTTGACTAGACTAATCGCCTCGTTATGGCGGTTTTGGCTGAGAAATAAATTAGTTAATCCAGTTAAGGCCCGTAGATTTTGGGGATGGGAGGCCAAAAGGCTGCGATAACTGGCTGTGGCTCCTGCATAGTCCTCTATTTGCTGTTTTGCTTCCGCTAAAAGTAGTAGATAATCGGATTGTTGGGGGTTAAGTTGCGCTAATTTTTCTAAAGGTTCGATCGCTTGCTTTAAATCGCCCTGCTGTAGGCGAGTATCTAATAATCCCCGCAAAGCTGCCTGATTATCGGGTTCACGCTCTAAAACCATCTGATAACCCAGTGCTTGACTGGCTAATTCCTCTTGTTTCACTGCGGACAGATGACTCTGGCCCGAGGAGTGCTGACTCTGGAGAATAGAAGTCAATAGCGGCATGATTGAGAAAGACAGCAAGGCAAATAACATCAGGATGAGACCGATGGACAGCCAACGACGGTTAGAGAGAGAGGCTTTCATAGACTGGGGTGGGAGGGGACAGACAGGAAAATGTTATGGAAATCTGGAGATTTGATGAGGGGATCGATCGAATTCGCCGCTCTTTATTGAGTACAATGGGCAGACAGTCAAGACTCAAAAGGGTTTTGATAAGGTTGACAGTCAGAAGATCATGGTTCTTAATATACTAGATGCCAGTAGAGTCGCCCTAGAGGGTTATTGCAACCCCCCAGATCGCGCTTTTGACTTGCTTGATTACTAATTTACTATGTGTCTCCGCCGCTAGGAGTGTGATATGAATCGTCCTGGGAATCGGTTTACCGAATCACCGAAAACCCCCCCGACTCCTGAAGTGGAACTTCAGGAAGTCCCCCTTGAGTCCCCCCATACTGAGGCTGACTCAGCCGTAGAGTCAGCCACCCCCGAAGAAGTCAAACGTCAACAACCGATCCCCCCTCCCAGTCATCTGCGGCAGTATCGGGCGATCGGTCTCGTCTATGGCCATTATCAGCGATCGGAGGAACAATTAACTAAAGGCAATATTTTAACTGCCGATGGTACTCTGATCGATTCTGTGATTCTCGGTCGGGTGATCAGTTTGGTTAAAAATCATCTCGATCTGGAAAAACCCCATCTTTGGGTGGTTTATCCCCGCACCCGTCAGGAAAATGATGCCCTTCATGTTCAGATTGTCGGTGTTTGGGAACCAGAAACCCTGAAAAAAGAGGATGATCAGGAGATAGAGCCTCTACCCGCTTCTACCCCGGGTTATTTTTCGATTCGAGGCGAAGTCATCTTTACTGAACGGGAAAATCAAGCGGTAGTGGTCAAAATCCGACAAATGCCCAAAACTGAAGCGGACAAACCCAAGTTTTTTAAACTAAAATTGCGCGGCACTTTACCAGGTAAACCGATCGGTCGTTTTTGGGATTTTCAGGTACAACTGAAAGGAGATGCCTTAACCATTTTGGAAGGTTTAGACCTCGGTTTTGCCAGTAAGAAAAAACCGATGGGTAAGGGAGGTTTTAAAAAGCCTTTTGATAAAAATCGTCATCCCTCGGCCGATAGATATTCTCGACCGGAAGGGGAAGGAGAAAAGCGACCTTTTGCCCCCGGACAATCCCCTATCCCTCGGCCTTCCCGATCCAAACCCCTATCGGAAAACTAATTTTTTCTAAGGATGGGTGCAGAACCCATCCCTAGGTTTACAGGTTTTTTTTCAGGAGTTATTTGCTCGTTAGTATCTGGGAATACGAGCGCGAATTCTATAACTATAACCTGTTCCCAAAATCTCGGTGATAAAAACCGCCAACTGAGTGCCTAAAATCGCTTCATCGGCAGAACTAAAAGATTTATAATCTTCTATTAACCACTCTTGACCACCATTAACTAAAGTACATCTAAATGTACCAAGAGATTCGGCAATTTCTGTATATTCTGTATAGTTTCTCGTTCTTACTTCGCCCCTACTATCTGCCCTCAAACATAATTGATTAAGTTCTGCATAAAATTTGGCAGGAATTTTGTCTAAATCACCCCCTTTAGTCGCCCAACGCACAAAAAGATGGAAAGACCAAGGAAGATTGAGATAAACTAGATAACATAAAACCAGAATAGTTGTTAAATATAAGGAGGAAGTCAAGAATTTATTATATTTCCTTTTTCGGGATCGATTTAGACGTTTGGCTAAATCTAGCTTTGATTTTCTCATTTTAATTAGTAAAAAATAAGATGTATAAAAAAATCCTGCGTTTTGCTCCGATTATCCTGTCCTTGAGTTTGTTTATTCTAGCGGTCTGGGCAATTAGTCAAGAATTTAAACACTACACTTTTGCCCAACTCTTGGCTAGTTTGGATCATATTACCACAAGTCGTAAGCTAGAAGCTGTTTTTTGGATGGCTTTGGGTTATTTGTCGATGACGGGTTATGATCGCCTAGGTTTTTATTATATCAATCATCCCTTAGCTTTAGGTACTATTATCCGCACTGCTTTTATCAGTTATGCCCTTGGTAATACCATTGGTTTAACCTTATTTTCTGGGACAGCGATCCGTTATCGTTTCTATACTCCTGCGGGGGTGGGGGTGGTGGATATTGCCAAAGTCATCACTTTTACCCATTTAAGCTTTTGGTTAGGAATGTTAGGGATTGGTGGTGTAAGTTTCCTCGTTGATCCCCAACGGATTCCTCAACTTTTAAAATTACCTTTTTTAACTACTAAACCTTTAGGAGTAATTTTTTTATTGCTGGTTACGGGCTATTTTTTCTTGACTCTCACTTATAAAAAACCGATAAAAATCGGCAAAGAAAATATCTATTTACCCTCTTGGACTCTTTCCTTGGCTTTGATTTTGTTGACTTTTATTGATTGGATATTAGCCGCTAGAGTTCTATATCTTCTACTCCCAGACAACCATAATACTTCGTTTTTAGGATTTTTCGGTCTCTATGTATTTGCCATGACAGCAGGGGTATTAAGCAATGTGCCGGGGGGAATAGGTGTTTTTGAGTTTATCATGCTGAGATTACGCCCCGAATATGTATCTAATGCCGAGCTTTTCGGTTCTTTAATCGCCTATCGAGCTATTTATTATTTCCTGCCTTTAATTGTCGCTTTTGTCTGGTTATTGGGTTACGAAGCTCGCAGAAAATAAGGCCCGCAAATTAGCTTAAACGGACAAAAAAAGTCCCCATGCCGTCATAGCTGGGGAGCATCAATCTAGTAGGCTAAAGTTTCTAAAGTTTCGCGTAGATAGGAACAAATGCGAGCATCAGCATCGTCTCTATTTTTACCTGATTCTAGTTGTTCTTGCTGCCAACGCCGAAAACCGGAACTGGCGGCGATGGCTTGTTTTAAATGCTCCCAAGTGTGATGATCTTTGTGAAGTGGGGTGTCAGAAAATGTGGTAGAGTTGCCCATCTTTACCTCTGGTGGTAGGGTTGCACCTTTTAACATAACTTAAAAATGGCTGGAAATTCTGATAACTGGGACACAATTAGCCAGAAAAAGGTGTTGCCTAGCGGGAAAGCTGCGGGGATGCCAACACCTTTTTTGAGGAAATCTAGCGGATTTTTAGGAGATTTTGCTGGTTTCTGCCGCTTCTTCCACTTCCACTGCCTGATTTAAAGCTGCGGGGGGAATGGGGATAGGAAATACCGCCGGCAGGTTAGCGGTGGTATCTTCAGGAGGCTGCGCAGAGTGAAAACGACGGTAGCTTAAAACACCAGCTAGGGTGATTGCTCCTGTAGCGGCGGCAACCCCTAAAATAAGTTTGTTAGGATCCACATGGAAGGTGGTATTGCTGCCAAAAATGCTTTTACCTTTAGCGAAAGCACAAGCGGAAGCGCTGCCGGCATCAAGAGTACCTAAAACAATACCACTGACGAGGGTGGCACTGACGGCGATGGAGGTGAAAAAAGTTTTCTTCATAATTGCCTTGGGGATAGGTTGTCAATAGCGATTATCCTTGCATTATAGATATCTAAATCACAATTGTCTATTTTATTTTTTTTGGTGACATTGAAATAATTTTGTTTAAGAATCATGAATTATCAATATCGTGTCGGGGGTAGTCTTGCTTATAACCATCCTACCTATATCGAGAGAAATGCCGATCAAGAACTGTTAACGGCGTTGAAAAATGGTCAATTTTGCTACGTTTTCAACTGTCGTCAGATGGGCAAATCCAGTTTAAGGGTACGAGTAACTCATATTTTACAGCAATTGGGCAGGGATTGCGCGTCCGTAGATATAACCAGTCTTGGTAGTAATGATAATTTATCCCAATGGTATAACGGCGTGATTACCCGTTTGTTTTTAGGATTTAATCTGACGGGAAAAATTAATCTTAAATCCTGGTTGCGCGAGCGAGAGGATTTACCCCCCGTGCAGCGTTTGGGACAATTTATTGAGGAAGTTTTATTAGTTTATTGTCGGGGAGAGAAAATATATATTTTTATTGACGAGATTGATAAAATTCTCAGTTTACAGTTTTCTCTAGATGACTTTTTTTCCCTGATTCGTTATTGTTATAACCAAAGAGCGGAAAATTCCCAGTATGAAAGAATTACTTTTGCTTTATTCGGTGTGGCTACCCCAGCAGATTTAATTCGCGAAAAGACGCAAACATCTTTTAATATCGGCCAAGCGATCGAATTAACGGGATTTAATCTTGCAGAAATTGCTCCTCTAGCTGCGGGATTATCCGGTCAAAGTAATTATCAACCCGACTGCTTAGAAAAAATTATTTTTTGGACGGGAGGACAGCCATTTTTAACCCAGAAAATCTGTCAGCTATTGCTGGAAACTAATTTAGATATTGAGACGCTGATCAAAGAAAGAATTATTAATAATTGGGAATCTCAAGATGAACCAGTGCATCTGCGAACTATTGCCGATCGCTTGTTAAGAAATCAAGATAAAGCAGGTCGTTTGTTAGGCATCTATCAACAAATTTTAGAAAAGGGGGCAATCCTCTGCGATGATAGTCCAGAACAAGGGGAATTAAGGTTATCGGGGTTAGTGGTAAAAAAGGATAATAAATTAGTAGTTTATAATCCTATTTATCGAGAAATATTTAATCTCAATTGGGTAGAAAAACAATTAGAGCAATTGCGTCCCTACTCAGAAGCGATCGCCGCTTGGCAACAGTCTAATTATACCGATGAATCGCGGCTTTTACGCGGAAAAGCTTTAAATAATGCTCTCGATTGGTCTCAGGGGAAAAGCTTAAGTAATCTTGATTATCAGTTTTTAACTGCCAGTCAAAATCTCGATAAAAGAGAGGCAGAAATTAGTCTAGAAACCCAGAGACAAGCTAATAAAATTCTAGCAATTGCTCACCAAAAAGCCACCGAGAGAATTAAAATTGGCTCAGTAATTTTAATTGCTTCTCTTTTGGGTTCTCTCTTAGCTTTTATTCAGGTAAAACAAGCATGGCAACAAGTAGAAACCGCTCAATTGGGTATTCAATTACAGCGCAAGGGTGATAGTTATTGGCAGCAATTTCAATTTGAACAACTAGAATCTTTAATTGCGGCTATGCAAGCAGTAAATAGTTTAAAAAACATCGTTACTGATGACCAAACCTTGAGTAAATATCCTGCTACAAGTCCAATTATTACTCTGCAGCAAATTTTAGATCGCATTCAAGAAAAAAACCAACTGCAAGGACACCGAGGAACTATTTATAGTGTTAGTATTAGTCCTGATGGTCAAAAAATTGCCACTGCTTCTCAAGATGGGACGGTAAAAATTTGGAATCAAAAAGGTGAGAATATTCAAACTTTGACAGGTCATCAAGGAGCAGTTTATAGTGTTAGTTTTAGTCCCGATGGTCAAAAAATTGCCACCGCTTCCGAAGATAAAACCGCCAAAATTTGGAACTTGCAAGGGCAAAATTTAGTCACCTATCCTGACCATCAAGAATCAGTTTATAGTGTTAGTTTTAGTCCCGATGGTCAAAAAATTGTCACCACTTCCAGGGATAAAACCGCTAGATTATGGAATGTATCAGGTGAAACTTTACAGGTATTTAAGGGACATAAAAGATCGATAGATGCAGCTAGTTTTAGTCCCGATGGTCAAAAAATTGCCACCGCTTCCCGGGATGGTACGATTAAAATCTGGGATTTATCAGGTAAAATTATCTTGAGTTTAGGTCAAGAAAATATTGAGGCTTTTTATAGTGTTAATTTTAGTCCCGACGGTCAAAAAATTGCCGGAGCAGCGGCCGATAAAACTGCTAAAATCTGGGATTTAGAGGGAAATTTAATAGCTACTTTCCGGGGACATCAAGATTTTGTCAACAGTGTTAATTTTAGTCCTGATGGAGAGTTTATAATTACTGCATCTAGTGACGGTAGTGCTAAAATTTGGGGAATGCAAGGGGAAGAAATAACTACTCTCAGAGGACATCAAGAATCAGTTTTTACTGCTGTATTTAGTCAAGATGGAAAACAGGTTGTAACTGGATCGAGTGATGAAACGGCTAAAATTTGGCAACTGAACAATTTAAATCAAGCTAAGGCCGATAATACCAGCGTTAGCATTAATTCCCAGGGCAATATTATCGCTATTGCTAACAAAGATGGTCAGATTACTTTACTCGATTCCCAGGGGAAAAAAATTAGAGAATTTGCCACAAAAATGCGTTCAATCTATAGTATAGCTTTTCATCCCGATAGTAATCAGATAGCGATTACAGGAAGAAGTGGAAAAGTACAAATCTGGAGCAAAAAAGGAACAATGCTTCAAGAATTTACTGCTAGTCAAGTACCGATTTATAGTCTTGCTTTTAATGGAGAGGGAACAGCAATCATCACGGGAACAAGCGAGGGAAAAATTCAATACTGGCATTTAAGCAATCATCGTCCTCAATTAATTAATTCTTGGACAGCCGATGATAGTATTATCTATAATTTGGTGTTTTCTCCCGATGACCAAAAAATTGCTACCGCTACTCGGGGAAAGATTAAAATTTGGGATTTACAGGGCAATATTTTAAAGGAGATTAAAACCGATTCTTTTCCCGTTTATGGAGTTAGTTTTAGTCCCGATGGTGAAAAAATCGCCGCTATTTCAAGGGATGGTACAGCTAGACGCTGGGACATGGACGGAAATTTGCGCTCCGAGTTTAAAATAGAAGAAGATATCGTCTATGGGATCACTTTTAGTCCTGATGGTCAAGAAATTGTGATTATTTCTAGGGATGGTCAAAAGCATCGATGGCCCTTAGAAACAGAATATAATTATTTACAAAAATTGCTCGATCGAGGTTGTCTTTGGTTAGAAGATTATCTCAGGAATCGTCCCGAAAAACGAGAAGCTCTATCCCTGTGTACTGGGAAAATAAAACCATTCACCTTTTAAACTTGGTTTGACTGGGTGGGGGCAAAGGTTAAATTAATTAGTTAATTTCTTGGGTTCTTCGGTTTGTCTTATGCAACGAACAGGGTTATAAGGGATGAAACCCTTATAGAAACAGACATTACTGCGATTTTTGTCAATTGTTTGCGATCTGGAGCGAACTAATCAATTAAATCTCTTGCCAGATCAGGATTTAGTCGATTTATGTCTCCATATAGAATCATACCAAGTAACGAAGAACCCAACATTTTTGGTTTTAACGCTAGAATTTTATCTAATGGCTTTTTCTCAAAGGGGAAGTCCAGTTATAATCATTGTCTTTGTGTCTTTGCTACTCTAAAAATTTCTTGAGCTGTTGCTGAACCGACAAAACGCCAGTGCCAAGGTTCATAACTAACACCTTGAAAATTGTTTTTCGGAAATGATAGTTCAAAGCCATATTGAGCAGCGTGAACTTCTAGCCAGCGATAGGCTTCAGTAGAGTCGAATGTCAATTTGAGGATAGTATTAGGACTTTTACCGTCACCAACATCGAGAGCATAGCCTGTATGATGTTCGCTGAAACCTGGAGGCGCACTCAGTTTAGAGGCTGCTTTCTTGCTTCCTTGGCGTTGAATTTGTCGCTCAAACAGCTTTTTTTGATCGGCAACTGAGCGAAAGCCAGAAACAGGAATGATCTCAATTCCCTCTTGTTGAGCGGCTAATTGCATCTGTTTAAACATCTCTGCCGCTTCTCGATTTAGATATGCTTTACGTTCGTAGAAAATACCAATTTCCACTAAATCATTAGCATTTTCTTCGTATTTTATATGAAAAGGAATTTCAGTTTGGTTAGGGGGTGAAAGTACAGTGTGATTGGGAGGTGGCGAAGATAGTGAATAGATATCATCAGCACCAGTAACCATCTGTTTGGGCGAAGGAACTGGCAGAGCTTTGGATGTATTTGCCAAAGGATAAGGTCGCTGTAAGGGAGGCGTTAGAGTATTTTTAGGGATAGGAGCAGGGGAAATTAGAGAAGTAGAAGAAACTGAAGGCGAGGTAGAAACTATCGCAGTGGTTGGCGGTTCAGTCGGCTGTTTAAACCCTAAATAAATCGATACACCCATTACAACAATTATAGGAATAATAAAATATCGAAAAGCTGAAATAAAAGATTTCATATTAGTTGTAGTAATTGTGTGCAGTTACTTATTGTCACACTAGAGCTAGTCAGAACTAATTAATTGATCAGCAGCAATCCAGCCTGTCGTACCGGACTGAGGATGATAGACTTTGTACCACTGAAAACCTCCTCTATCGTAACTACTGCCCAAAATTTGCACACGATCGCCTGTACGGACAGTTCCTACCACCCCATAAAAAGTTCCAGCACCAGAACGAAGGTTTTTGGTTCCTGGAGTGCCGCTAACTTTAGCATTAGTTATGGGGTCAATAGAAAGTAAATTACCAGCAATCCATCCATCAGCCCCCGATTGGGGAAAATAAATTTTGTACCAGGGTAAGTTATCACTATTTCTAGCAGATTCGATAACTTGAACACGATCGCCTGGATAGGCAATATGTCTTGGTGCATATTCTAAACCAGGACCACTGCGAATATTTGTCTTCCCTGGGTTTCCTACAATTGTGGCATTAGTGCTTTTGGATTGTATAGGAGTAGGAGCAAATACTCTTACTTGTTTAGTAAGTCTGGCATTTTCTTCTTTTAGTTCTTTTAATTCGGCAAGTCTGGCTTTTTTTTCTTTAAGTTGTGTTTGTACTTGGGACAGTTGGAACAGATTAATAGTAACACTTATTGTTAGTAAAAATACAGATAATAAAGCTAATGTTAATCGGTTTTTGTTCCACCAAATTTTATATTTTTCTTTTCGCGTTAGCTCATACCCTTCATAAGCTCGTGTGGGCTCAACTTTATATGCTCTGTTATATTTTTCTAATGCTTGTTGATAGTTTTTAGTGTCAAGATAATCTTCAGCTAATTTAAATAAAACCGTAAAATAATTGGGATTTATTTGTGAAATTTGTTCATAGATATAAGAAGTAGATAAATTACGATTCTCAGCTATATCTTCGGCCAATTCAAAAAGTCTGCAAGCATCTAAATCAACTTTTTCTAAATCCCAGATAGCCTGTCTTAAAGGATAGCGTTTAACCAACCAATAACGAACTAGCTTAACTTTAATTTTGTAGTGAAATTCTGAATTTTCTACTCTCTCTAAAAATTCCCATTGAACTAAATTTTCTGGAGCTTTATTTAAAGCTTCTGTTATGATAACTCCATATTCTCTGAGCAGTTTTAAAGGTTCTTCTGTCACTGAATTATTTTTCTTCTCAGCCATTTTCTCCGCTTGCGCTACTGCTGAAAAAACAACTCTTTCAGGAATCGGTAATCCATCTCGAAACCAAGCTAGTCCTCCTTCAGCAGTTTCAATTGCATCATCGACAATTTTAGTAACATCATCACAGGTAATTTCTGACTTATCCTCTTCTTCAGCTTGTAAAAAAAGAGCATTACATATCACTTGAGTAAAATAAGGATGACCTGAACTCAATTCTAAAATTGCATCGATAGCCTGAGAATCATAGTTTAAATAATGTGCAGCAGGTTCAGTAATCAATGCTTTAGCATCTGATTTTTCTAATAAGCCAATTTCTTGATTGACAGCTTGTCTAAATAAGCTTTTTAAGTTGGTTAAATCTTCTACTCTTCTCCCTATTACTGGAATGATAAATAAATTATTGTATTGACCGATAAGAGTTTCCAGATAAGGGAAAAAAGATTCAACTGGGGAATCAGGTGTTTGATCATTTAAAACATCAAATTCGTCTAATAACCAAACCATTTTTCGTTTCTGCTCTTTTAAGACCTCAATTACTTGAGGTAAAAACTCATCAGAGAAAACCGTTTTATAATTCAAGGACAAAGATTCTGATTGAGGAATATTCAACTTATCAGCAATAGTTGAAGCAAGATTTTGTAAGATACTGTCAAGTGGTAGTCGCGTTTTATCATGCAAATCAAAATAGATAAACACGAACTCACCTAGTCCCACAAAATTAGGAATTTGCATGAGTACAGAAGATTTACCAATACGTCTTTGACCATGCAGCAAAACAACTTGTGTATTTTGTTTGAGATTATCTTCAATAAATCTAAAAAGTTTCCGTCGGCCAAAAAATGACTCTCGGTCATAAATGGGACGACCGACAATATAGGGATTTATGTACCTTGTTTGTGTTGTCATCATGATAATAACCCCCCTACTTGCTCAATGATAGATGCTATCTTATCTTTATTTTGCCATAGCCAACGAATAGCAGTATTAACTCTTGTCGTCTGTTGGCGGCTCATTAAATTAAGGAATCCTCTTTGTCGTTTTTTCAACTCCTCTTCCTGGCTATTCTCGATTTGCTTAATCACCCACCACTCCATTATAGATGAGCAGAAAGAATAAGTAGTATTTTCTTCTCCCTCTACCTTCTTTAAGATACCTCGCTCAACCAAATTATTTAATTCTATTTCTTTTTGACTGAAAATCGCTTCAATTCCACCGAGAGCGTATCGATTCCTCCCTAATTTGCCTTCTAATTGGGATAAAGCCAGTAACATTAACAAATTTTGCTCTGTTTCAGTGGACAGTTGCCAAATAGCTTGAAATAAGTGTAAAGTGTTTGTTTGAAATTCTTGAATAAATTTTTTCTCATTAAGGTTATTTCCCGAAACCAATTCTTCATATAATAAGAAACAAGCATTTTGCAGTAAAGCTGGATTACCATCAGCAATTTTACGGATAGCTTGTTTCCAACCCAATAGACTCTCACTTCTATCGAGTAAAAGGTTTACTTCCTGATTAGTAAAAGGCTTAAGATTTTCAAATAAATAACCATTATACCAAGGTGATTTATCAGGTGTAAGTTCTGGACCAATTTGACTCAACCGACGAGATGAAGTCACAACTATCGAGATATTTTGCTCCTCGGATTGAGCCAGGGTACGACACTGACTGACGAAGGTATCTATATCAGCTTTCGTATATTGGGAATTGGGACGTAAGGTTACATCGTAATTATCGATAAGTAAAACTAAAAATTTACCCTGTTCCTTAAGTAAACGCAAGATAATAAGCAAATCATTAACCGTGGCTTCTGGTTTTTCTGAAAGAGTATCAATACTGGTTTTTAAGAAAGAAAAATTATTCTTAATTGTTACTAAAATATTGCGCCAAAAATCAGAAATCTTAAAAGGTTCCAGGCTTTGACAGTCAATGAATACAACAACTGCTTGGTTATAATCTTGCCCGCATTGTTCCCAGATAATAGGATATGTTAGCAGTTTTAAAAAAGATGATTTGCCCATACCCGGACCACCCCAAACCGCTAGAGAACTACGGCTTCTAATCTGATGCAATGCTCTCCTGATTAATGTCTTTCTTCCAATGAAATTTTCAGGAGTAACTCGTTGACCAATAGTGAAAGGATTTGAAGGCATGATCATTTTTTTAGACCCGATTGGAAAAATCAAGGAAGAATGCTTACCCAGTTTGATATTGAGGCTTTAATCTCCCAACCACCAAATCTATTATAGAACCCATTTGGTATCTTTTATAATGTAGATGCTAGGCTGAAAAGGTGAAGCGAAAACCTTGTCCATTATAGGTTTCAGGGAAGAGAGTCTGTAGCCTGTTTAACGGCAATACTTTGGTCTGAACCCCGTCAGTGAATGCGCCACCGTCTAGTCGTCCCCGAAAATCAATAGAGGAGTAAGCTAAAATCTACTCAAGTAGTATGACGAATGAAGAGTAGTCTATCGCAGAACCGCTATTGCCAAAGAAGAAATTGACTGGCCCCCCCGAAAGGGACAAAACGACAGATTTTAGATGGGATTTTCTATCAACTCAAAAATGGCTGTAATTGGCGGGAATTCCCGAAAGATTTCTCTCCCTACTCCACCATGTTCTGGCATTATAAACAGTGGAAAAGTCAGGGAATCATGGTTCTTCGGTTTGTGTTATGCAATGGACGGGGGTTATAATAAATGTAACCCTTATATAGAAAGACATTTGGCAATTTTTGTCAACTGTTTTTGATCTAGAACGAACTAATCAATTAAGTCTCTTGCCAGATAAGGATTTAGTCGATTTATGC
Organism: Microcystis sp. Msp_OC_L_20101000_S702; assembly: GCF_007095705.1. NCBI lineage: Bacteria > Bacillati > Cyanobacteriota > Cyanophyceae > Chroococcales > Microcystaceae > Microcystis > Microcystis sp. Msp_OC_L_20101000_S702. Next base: position 17,138 of record NZ_SFBO01000066.1, on the reverse strand, counting down.
CCCCCCTATCGAACCATACCAAGTAACGAAGAACCATTTCTTGGGTAATTATTGCCTAACCTACCCGCTCAATAGTCTTAATTTTTAATCCGATGAGGGGGGATTTTCTGCGCTTTGCGATCGAGTTTCTGGGGGAGTATCTTCTCCGATACTTTTTTCTGGGGGCAAATCTTCCTCTGGGGGGGAATTTTCTTCACTTTTTGAGCGAGTTTCTGGGGGAGTATCTTTTTCGATATTTTCTTCTGGAGACAAATCTTCCTCGGTAACTTCAATAATCACCGTTTCGCTAACGGCAATAGTTTCGACTTCAACAGTTGCGACAGGTTCAGTCGGGGGAATTTCTGGGGGAATTTCTTGGGCATTTTCGGAAGGGTTGATCTCTTCTATTGCCAAATCAAAATCATCGAAATCATCGAAATCATCGAAAGTTTCATCATCATCAATAATTTCTTCGGCTTTTTCCCCAATTTCTGTCACTGATTCTGTAGTAGTTTCTCCGATAGCTGCGGCTTTTTCGGCAACGGGGGCAACCGTTTCTTGAGCTTTTTCCGCAATTTCTGTCACTGATTCTGTAATAGGTTCCCCGATAGCTGCCGCTGTTTCGACAACGGGAGCAACCGTTTCTTTAACCTTTTCTTTAACTTTTGCCGCTACTTTCTCAGCTTTAGCTTTAGTTTTAGGGGATTGGGAGGGAGTAACTTTGCCGAGACGATTGCCTAACCAACCGACAATAGTAAATAATTTAACCGGTTTGTCGGGATAAAAAAGTGCTTGTCTGAGTTTGAGAGTTTGCCAAGCAAAAGCAATAAATAATATGGCCGCGGCAGCTTGTCCGAGGAGGATAGCGCCTGTAATCCTTCCCGCGCACAACCAGAGGACAAGGGCATAGAATAATCCTACCGCACTCCAGAGAAAATCATCTTGACGGTGGCGATCGGGGGCGATAAAAGCGGTGGTGAGGAGGTAGAGACTACTTAATCCCACCACGACCGCTAGGATATAGGGCAACATTTGCGATTCTCCTTTGACATTTCCTTTTTTATTGTGCGTTATTTGGGGTCGATCGAGTCTATTTTTTGATTAATTTGGGAAATTATCGAGTCAGATAGTCTTTACCTGTGTTTATGAATAGCCAGCGTTAATATTAGGAAATTCTGGGTTTATCCTCTGCTGCTTGTGCTGATCAGATTAAACAAGCTTTCGGATCAAATGATTAAGTTTTGGTCTTTAACAAGCAAAGCAAAATTAGCAACTCTTGATCAACCCACAGACAAACTGTTATTTTTAGTAATTAGTGCCGATGGTAAATATTTAATTATTGGTAGTGCTGACAAAACTGTAAAAATCTGGCAAAATGGGTAATAGTGACACCTCAAGATAAGTAAGTAGTTATAATTAAATTGAAGATAAATTTCGCTTCTGATCCCCCCTGCCCCCCTTAATAAGGGGGGTGCCGATTCCCCCTTAGTCCCCCCTTGATCAGAGGGGTGTCTGACAACTTTTAACACCTACCTACTTAACTGCTATAATTAGAAACTCATGCCGACAATATTTTATTGGGGAGAAGATGAATTTGCTATCAACCAAGCGGTGAAAAATCTGCAAGCAAAACTTCTTGATCCCAATTGGATACAGTTTAATTATGATAAAATTAATGGTGATCGCAATGAGGCAATTATCGAGGCCCTCAATCAAGCGATGACTCCAGTTTTCGGCATGGGAAATCGTTTAGTTTGGTTAGCCGATACGGTTATTTGTCAACAATGTTCCGAGGATATTCTCAAGGAATTACAGCGCACTTTGCCCAATTTACCCGAAAATTCCTATCTGTTATTAACCAGTGCCAAAAAACCCGACTCCCGCTTAAAATCGAGTAAGTTTATCCAAAATCAGGCCGAGGTTAAAGAATTTGAACTAATTCCGCCTTGGAAAGTCGAGGAAATTGCCCAAAGAGTTAGGGAAATTGCCAAAGAAGTGGGGGTAAAATTAACCCCCGATGCGATCGAACTCTTAGCAGAATCAGTGGGAAATAACAGCCGCTTGTTGTGGATGGAGTTAGAAAAACTGCGTTTATTTAAAAATAATTCGGCGGGAACTATTGACAAAAAGGACATTTTAAGCTTAGTCAATGCCAGCAATCAAAGCAGCCTACAGTTAGCTAGTGCGATTTTAAAACGGGAGACAGGCAAGGCCCTCGAATTAGTCAATGAATTATTAAATCGTAACGAGAACCCCTTGGCTATCACCGCCACCCTAGGGGGTCAATTTCGCACTTGGGCAATAGTAAAATTAAAAATTGAAGAAGGAGAAAAAGACGAGAAAAATATCGCCGCCGCCGCCGAAATTGCCAATCCCAAGCGACTATATTTCATTCGCAAAGAGATACAATCCTTTTCTTCTAAGCAACTTCTCGCCACCTTGCCCATACTTCTGGAATTAGAATATCGTCTCAAGCGGGGTGCAGAACCTTTGGCAACTTTGCAAACAAAAATTATTGAACTTTGTTGTTTATTGGTGACTTAATACTCTTCCTTGCTGTTCAGAAATCCTCTAGAATAAGATTCTAGAGACTTCTCAAGAACCACAATGACCGATGATGCCATCCCTAGTCTAAATTTAGCCATCTCTAGTTTAGCCACGAGTAATAATTTCGCCCGTTGGGTGACGAAAGCACCCCTACCGGGGGGATATGTGCATCATGACTGTGAATGGACCGAGAGTCTAACCACGGAATGGATGGCATGGCAGGAAATGTTCTGTCTGGAAAAAATGCCGCCCTTGCCGATGTTAGAGCAATTAGAGGGAAATCCCCGACCTAAACTGACTCTTTCGGGAGAAGGCGGCAGTTATGGAGGTCGATTAATGCAGAAACTAGGTATTAGTCTCTGGCAATGGTTATTTCAAGCATCAATTGGTCAAAGTTTCGCCCAAAGTCAGGGAATCGCTCTCGGCAAAAATCAGCCCCTGCGAATTCGCTTGGAATGTCGCAATCCCTATTTAATTCTGCTGCCCTGGGAAATTATGCAGCAAGCGGGTAAACAGGCTATATCTCTGCATCCGAATATACTCTTTAGCCGGACCACCAGCGATGTGGAACCACTACCACCGATAAAACCGAGTAATAGTCTCAATATTCTCTTAGTTATCGGCGAAAAACAGATTAAAACCGCCGCTAGTTCCCTCAACCTCACCGCCATTAATACCGATGGAGAAACTAATCCCGACCAGGCACTGGAATCCGAGGCCGCCAATCTCATCCGGTCTATCTCCCCTGGGGGCAGTGGTTCCCTCCAGAATTGGGGAGTGAAAGTTAAAGTCGATACCCTAATTCGACCAGGGGCCGAAGAACTGACCAAGGCCTTGGATACGGGTAAATATAAAGCTTTTTTCTACGCTGGTCACGGAATCGCCGCCCCCAATGGCGGTTCCCTATTTCTGCGGCCGGGGGAACAGCTAAACGGGACGGAGTTAGCCCAAGCTTTGGTGAGAAATCAAGTTATTTTAGCGGTTTTTAATGCCTGTTGGGGGGCTTATCCCGCTAAATCGGGTCAGGAGATGATTCCCCGCAGCAGTCTGGCGGAAGTCTTGATTCACCATGGCGTTCCCGCAGTTTTGGCCATGCGAGATGCGATCGCTGATCGAGAGGCCTTGAGTTTTATCGAAGTTTTTACCCGCACCCTCTTCGGGTTCAAAGACAAAGAAGCGCAGATGTCCAAGTTGTTTCCCGCTCCAAGAGTCCCTATTGATCAGGCCGTTCGTATCGCCAGGCAGCAATTATTAACCCTCTACAAGTACAATCAACCCGCTTGGACTTTGCCGATTCTCTATATGCACCCGGAATTCGACGGGCAATTGCTGCAAACCCTTGATGAGACTCAATCACCGACGGTTATGCCCAATATCTCCGGAACCATGCCCGCCGCTTTCTTATACTATCTTGATCGTCCCGAAAGAAAATGGTCAATCCGTGGTGGTGCCATGAATATAGGACGGGACATGGAAAATGATCTACAGATTACTGAAAAATGGGTTAGTAAAAACCATTGTCGGATAATTTGCCGTAAAAATGCCGATTATCCAGACTATCAATACTTTCTCGAAGATTTCTCCCGTTTTGGTACTTTTATCTACCAAGATGGCCACTGGAAACAGGTTCATAACCAAGAAGTTCCCCTAGAGTCCGGTTTACAGATTCGCTTCGGCAGTTGCCAAGGCCAAATCCTCGCATTTGTGGTGGAATAATTAGGGTTGGCTGAAAAAGTTTGTCGTCGGGGTGGGGTGTGGGGTGTGGGGTGTGGGGTGTGGGAAGAATAAATAGAAATAATCTCCTGTCTCCTGTCTCGGAGTCTCCTGACTCCTGCCTTCGTTAACTAAGTTTTTGCTTCCTCTTTCAGGGAATAAATTGGTTTAAACCAACCTTTGCGCCAGAAGTAGAAAATCAAGCCTCCCGCTACGGCTAACATGACTAACCAGACAAGGAAATAACTCCATTCTCCTTTTAATTCTGGCATATTCTCGAAGTTCATGCCATAGACACCAACGATAAAAGTTAAGGGAATAAAAATCGTCGAAATTACGGTTAAAAACTTCATAATTTCGTTTAATTTATTGCCCATAGTGGACATATAAACATCCATCAAACTCGCCGCTAATTCTCGATAAGCTTCGATAATTTCCAGAATTTGAATGACGTGGTCGTAGGAATCACGAAAATAAATTTGTACTTCATCGCTGACTATACCATGATGGTCACGCATCAGTAAATGTAGGACATTTCGCATCGGCCAAATTAAGCGACGCAGTGCCAATAATTCCCGACGGACATCATAGATTTCCTGCATGGTATCTCGATCAGGATTACTAATGATCATATCTTCCAACGCCTCAATCCGATCTTCGTAGTGTTCTACCACGGGAAAATAACCATCGATAATCGTGTCTAATAATAAATAGGTTAAATAATCCGCCCCCGATTTCCGTACTCGTCCCTGGGAAGTGCGAATTCGATCTCTGACTATCTCAAAACAGTCCTGTAATTCCTCCTCTTGAAAACTTAAAAGATAGCGTTTTCCTAGTACAAAACTCACCTGTTCTGTATCAAAACCGCTTTCATCTTCTTTCAGTCGCACCATCTGAGAAATCACTAACAATTGATTGTTATAGTCCTCTAACTTGGGACGCTGCGGCACATTAACCACATCTTCTAATAACAAAGGATGCAGATTAAAAATTTCTCCCACCTGTTTTAAAACCGTCTCACTCCCTAACCCTTGAATATCCATCCAAGACACGGTATTTGTGCCAATATAGGGGGCGCAAGCATTGGGAGTAATATCCACCTTGCGAATGGCGTTATCTTCATCGTAGTCAATTAAAATAATCCGCGAGGGTTTGGCATCCGGTTCGATAATTAATGTCCCTGGTTCACTACCCGGTTCATCATAAAAATAATCGAAGTAGTCTTCTTCCTCGTCTCCATCGGTATCGGGACGATTGTTGACGAATATATCGGGTTGTAGTTGGGTCATAAGCTTACAACAATCTGGCTAATTTGGGCAATAAGAAAACAGAAAAGTTAAAAAATTTAATTTGCCTAAAGTTACTATCTATCGCCATGAGATTACATTGACATACTCCCACCGTCAAGCTACGCTGTGACGGGGGATTCTTTCCACATCGCTGTTAGAAATTCCTTGTTCAACGAGACAACTTAGATCCTCAATGTCTCCACTGAAAACCCAGAGGTCGGACTCTCCCAAGGCGTTTGGGTCGGTTTCTGTTTGCCCAACAGTACCGTTCAGATGATTTCCCAAATATTGCAACCCTTTTTTAAGAATATTTATTGCTGCATTATCATCCCTATCTAAGACTGTTTTACAATTGGGACATTGATGAGTTCTAGTGCTTAAGGTTTTTTGAACTCTCGTCCCACAAACTGAACAATCTTGAGTCGTGAAATGTGGTGGTACAGCAACACAAACAATCCGATAAATCTTGGCAAAATAATTCAACCATTCAGTGAATTGATACCAAGAAGCATCACTAATCGACTTGGCAAGTTTACGGTTTTTGACTAAGTTTCTTACCTTTAAAGCTTCATAAACTACCAGATCATTAGACTGGACTAACGCCAAAGCATCTTTAATTGCTTTGTCTTTACGTTGTCTTGACACCTTAAGATGAAGCCTAGCCACTTTTATCCGTTGCTTGTGATAGTTGTTAGACTGTTTCTTTCCTTTACGAAATCGTTTTGATAATCGTCGTTGTGCTTTTTTAAGTCGTTTTTCTGACTTTCTTAAATAACGTGGATTCTCTACTGTATTGCCTTGAGCGTCGGTATAAAATTCCTTTAACCCTAGGTCAATTCCTGTTATTTGTCCCGTTGGTTTATGGTATTCTTGCCGTTCTACGTCAATCAAAAACTGGCAATAATAACCATCGGCACGTCTAACAACTCTTACCCGTTTAATCTGTTGCTCTGAATAATAAACTAAGGTTTTTTGATTACACCATAAATCAAATTCTCCTGCTTTAAAGCCATCAGTGAACTTGATTTTACGTCTATCATCAGATAGTTTGTAGCCTGTTAGTTTATACTCAACCGAACGGCTATGCTTTTTGAACCGAGGAAAACCCTTTTTCCCCGGTATCTTAGCATGACAATTCTGGTAAAACCTATTAATTGATTGCCAGGCTCTATCAGCAGCCGATTGACGAGCTTGAGAGTTTAATTTATTAACCCATGGTGTCTCTTTATTGTTAGCTAGTACCGCACAAAGCTTTTGAAGATCATTCCGGGTTGTCCCCTTATTGTCCATCCAATAACGAACACAAGAGTTACGCACAAACTGAGATGTTCTAATTGCTTCATCAAGCCGGTGATATTGTTCTGGTGTCCCGTTTTTTAGCTTGGCTTCTACGACTAGCATTGATTAATCCTCGACCCTGGATCAATTAAGTATAACACAGTTTACCTACAAATGGTAGAATTAAAATCGTGCTTCGCAGTCAATATCCTGGTCGGATTTCATCCCCCGCAAAGGTTGATGTCTTGTCGAAAAATTTAGCGGGGGCATTCATCCGACATTTTAGGTAAACTGAAGATTGTTTACTGATTTATTCCCTCCTGATAATTGTCAACGATGAGATTAATCGGGAGAATTAGCAATATTGACGGCCAAAATTTATGGAATCCGCCTCTTTTATTCCCCGTCTAGTTATCCCCGTCGGTGATCCCGCCGGGATCGGTCCTGAAGTGGTGTTAAAAGCGATCGCCGATTCCGCAATCTCGTCCGGTTGTCAGATTACTCTAATCGGCACCAGAACGCTTCTCGAAAAAGCCTATCACGATCCCCATCTTCTTGATCGCTTTTCTCTGATCGATTTGCCCTACAATCAAGAAAAAATCGTTTTCGGGCGTGGGGATGCCCATAGTGGTGAAATTAGCTTTCTTTACCTGCAAGAAGCCATAAAACGCACCCTCAAGGGCGAATTTGACGGTATTGTCACCGGTCCGATCGCTAAATCCTGTTGGCAGTTGGCTGGTTATGATTTCCCCGGTCAAACGGAGGTTTTAGCTACCATGGCGGGAATTAACCGTTATGGGATGCTATTCGTCGCTAAATCCCCTCACACCGGCTATAACTTACGCACTCTCCTCGCCACTACCCACATCCCCCTGCGAGCAGTTCCTGATGCTCTTAACCCCGATCTGATGACCCGAAAACTAGACCTATTGATCGAGTCTTTAAAGCTAGATTTCGGCATCGATCGCCCCAAAATCGCCATATCCGGCCTTAATCCCCACAGTGGCGAAGCGGGAAAACTGGGAAGGGAAGAAAAGGACTGGTTACAGCCTTGGTTGCAGTCAATGGGACAAAAATACCCGCAAACCCAATTAATCGGCCTTGTCCCCCCCGATACCCTTTGGGTGGAACCGGGACGCGCTTGGTTTAGCGGTGCAGGGCAAACCGCCGACGCATATCTGGCATTATACCACGATCAGGGTCTAATTCCCGTGAAATTAATGGCTTTTGACTGTGCTGTTAATACTACCATCGGTTTACCTTTTGTTCGCACCTCTCCAGACCACGGGACGGCTTTTGATATCGCCGGCCTTGGCATCGCTAGGGCCCAGAGTATGCAAGCGGCGATCCAATTAGCGATCGAATTATGTCAGCAGCGGTACAACCAGAGAACTAAACTAGAGATATAGCGCTCGATAGGAGACAATTGGATATGGGTATCGCTTCAGTTAACCCTGCCACTGGCGAAATTCTCAAGACTTTTACCCCTCTAACCTCGGAGGAATTGGCGGCGAAATTGGCCCTAGCTGAGACAACTTTTCAGCAGTATCGCCGCACCGCCATCAGTAAACGGGGACAGTGGTTACGGCAAGCGGCGGATATTTTGGAACGGGATCAAGTAGCATTGGCTAAAACCATGACTTTAGAAATGGGGAAACCGATCAAGTCAGCGATCGCAGAAGTCCTCAAATGTGCCTTGGTTTGTCGTTTTTATGCCGATAATGCCGCCGGTTATCTGGAAGATGTGTTGATTGCCACCGATGCTAGTCGCAGTTTCGTCCGTTATCAACCGTTAGGGGTAATTTTAGCGGTTATGCCCTGGAATTTCCCTTTATGGCAAGTATTTCGCTTTGCTGCTCCCGCTTTAATGGCGGGAAATGTCGGCCTACTCAAACACGCTTCTAATGTTCCCCAATCAGCTTTAGCGGTGGAAAGAATTTTATTAGAAGCTGGTTTTCCTGAAGGCACTTTTCAAACTCTTTTGATCGGGGCCGATCGCGTTAGTGATTTAATTAACGATGAACGGGTAAAAGCCGCCACTTTAACCGGTAGTGAACCGGCGGGGATGAGTTTAGCAGCCGCCGCCGGAAAACAGATCAAAAAGGTGGTTTTGGAGTTGGGAGGTAGTGATCCTTTTATCGTTTTAGATAGTGCCGATATCGAGGCAGCAGCGGCTACGGCAGTGACGGCAAGATTGTTAAATAATGGTCAGACTTGTATCGCCGCTAAACGGTTTATTGTTATGGAAACTGTCGCCGATCAATTTGAACAGTTATTGGTGGCTAAATTCCAAGCTTTAAAAGTTGGTGATCCCCTCGATGAAACTGTTGATATTGGTCCTTTGGCCACGCTATCGATCGTCTCGGAAATTGCCGCTCAAGTGGAAAAAACCGTCGCTATGGGTGGTAAAGTCCTTGTGGGGGGTCAACGTTTAGAGGGGAAAGGTAACTTCTATCTACCGACGATTTTAACCGATATTCCTGCTGGTTCTCCGGGGGAAAAAGAGGAATTTTTCGGACCGGTGGCTTTACTATTTCGAGTCAAAAATATCGAGGAAGCGATCGCTTTAGCTAATGATAGTCCCTTTGGTTTAGGTTCTAGTGCCTGGACGAATAACCCCGCAGAAATTGAGCGTTTAATTACCGAAATTGAGGCCGGTTGTGTGTTTATTAACGGTATGGTTAAATCCGATCCTCGTTTACCCTTTGGGGGGATTAAACGTTCCGGTTTTGGTCGGGAATTAAGTGTGGAAGGTATTCGCGAATTTGTCAACGTTAAAACTGTTTGGATTAAGTAAATCAGTAGGGTGGGTTAGCAACGCGTAACCCACCACCATAACCAAAATCACTCACCATAATTATCGCTAGTTTACACTATCGAAGATCGCACCCTACGGATTAAAAATATGCCGCGTATTATTGATAATATTGAGTCCCATTTATTGCCAATTTTACGCGAAAGTTTATTAGCATCCCAACGCGCTGATTTTTGCGTGGGTTATTTTAATTTGCGCGGTTGGCAGTCCATCGATACCTATATTGATCACTTTCTCGGGGGTGATTTGTCCTGTTGTCGTCTCCTGATTGGTATGCAGCAAGCACCACAGGAATTACTACAGCAATCCCTGTCTTTATTGAAGCGCTCAAATGATATAGATAAGGCTACTTCTGCTCGTTTAAGAAAACAAATTGTTCAGGATTTTTGCCAACAATTAACTTGGGGGAATCCTAGTAATCGAGATCAGGAAGCTTTGCAACGTTTGGGAAAACAAATTCAAGCGGGTAAGTTAGTAATTCGCTTATTTTTGGGCTATAATCTCCATGCTAAATTATACCTTATTCATCGACAGGATGTCAATAACCCAACGGTGGGATTTTTGGGTAGTAGTAATCTAACTTTTGCGGGATTACAACAGCAGGGAGAATTAAATATTGATGTCCTTGACCACGATGCTTGTGCCAAATTACAAAAGTGGTTTAATGATCGTTGGTTCGATGCTTGGTGTTGGGATATATCCTCGGATATTGTCAAGGTGATTAACGAAAGTTGGGCCCGAGAAAGTCTTATTCCCCCCTATCATATCTATTTAAAAATAGCTTACCATCTTTCCTTTGAAGCGAGAGCCGGTTTAGCGGAATACAAAATTCCCCGACAGTTTGACCAAGACTTACTAGATTTTCAGAAATCGGCCATTAAAATTGCCGCTCGTTATGTGCAAAGACGCGGTGGGGTACTAATTGGCGACGTGGTGGGGTTAGGAAAAACCCGCATCGCTTCCATTCTAGCATATATTTTGCAGGAAGACTACGATTTAGAAATCTTAATTATTTGTCCGAAAAATCTCCTGACTATGTGGGAGGATTACAGCTATAAATACAAATTAAGAGCGAAAATTATCCCCTTAAGTCAGGTTATGCAGGAATTACCCAATCTGCGGCGCTATCGGGTAGTTATTATCGATGAAAGTCATAACCTACGCAATCGGGAGGGTAAACGTTATCGGGTGATACAGGAGTACATTAACACCAATGAAAGTCGCTGTATTCTCTTGACTGCGACTCCCTACAATAAAAACTATCTTGACCTGTCCAATCAACTGCGTTTATTCATTCAAGAGGATACTAATCTCGGAATTCGTCCCGAAAGACTACTAGAATCTCTGGGAGGAGAAATCGAATTTAACCGCAGATACCAATCTGCGGTTAAGTCCCTAGCAGCCTTTGAAAAAAGTGACTCTCCCGACGACTGGAGAGACTTAATGCGTCTCTATATGATTAGACGGACTCGCGGTTTTATCGAAAATAATTATGCTACAGAAGACGAACAGGGTCGTCGGTATCTAAAATTTGCTGATGGGTCGAGGGTTTATCTTCCCCAACGACAACTAAAGACAATCAAGTTTGACCTACAAGACTCGGTTTATGCGCGTTTATATTCGGAAGCAGTGGTGATAACTCTCAACGGATTGAAGTTACCCCGTTACGGATTGGGAAATTATCTAATTAAAGGATGCAAAGGGACAGAAGAGGAAGAAACCATCTTAAAAAGTCTATCCCGTGCGGGTAAAAGATTAATGGGTTTTTGTCGGACGAATTTATTTAAACGTTTGGAGAGTGGAGGGTATGCTTTCCTGCAATCCCTTGACCGTCATATTCTCCGTAACTATATTTTCCTTCATGCCATGGCCAATAATTTACCCCTTCCCATCGGGAGTCAGGATCCAGCTTTGTTAGACACTCGTTATCTGGATGAGGATTTAGTCACTCAGGGAGAAGATGAAAGTATAGAAACCGAGGAGACTGGGGGGATAACCGGGTTAGAAAAAGAGTATCAAAAAAGAGCCGAACAAGTGTATCAAAAGTATAGCGGTGATTATCGCAAGCGCTTTCAGTGGATTAACCCCGAGGTGTTTAAACCCGCATTGAAAAAAGACCTAAAATCCGATGCCTTGGCTTTAATAGCATTATTGCAAACCTGTGGAACCTGGCAGCCGGAGACCGACGAAAAGCTAGAGAAGTTATGGCAGCTGTTAGAGGAGAATCATCCCCAAGAAAAGGTGTTAATTTTTAGCCAATTTGCCGATACAGTCAGTTATTTAGTCACTCAGTTGCAAAATCGGGGAGTGGATAAGATTGCGGGAGTGACGGGAAACTCTGCTAATCCTGCGGAAATTGTCCATCGTTTTAGTCCCCGCAGTAATTCTCAGCAAGTGGGGGAAGAAATACGAGTCTTGGTTGCGACGGATATCTTGAGTGAAGGGTTAAATTTACAGGATTGTGCCATTATCGTTAATTATGACCTACCCTGGGCAATTATTCGCCTGATTCAACGGGCCGGAAGGGTAGATAGAATCGGTCAAAAAGCAAGTCAGATTCTCTGTTATTCCTTTTTACCTGCGGAGGGAGTGGAGAGAATTATTAAACTGCGGACGAGACTATCTCAAAGACTGCGAGAGAATGCGGACGTGGTGGGGACCGATGAGGTATTTTTTGAGGAGGAGATGGATAACCAGACTTTATTAGATCTGTATCATGAAAAATCTGAGGTTATCGATGAGGAGGAGGATCAAGAAGTGGATTTAACCTCGGAAGCGTATCAAATTTGGAAAAATGCGATCGAAGTTGACCCTAGTTTAAAACATACCATAGAGGATCTGCCGCCGGTGGTTTATTCTACCCGTTGCCATAGTGGGACAGCAACCCATCCGGAGGGAGTCATGGTTTATCTAAAAACTGCCGGGGGGAATGATGCTTTAGCATGGATTGATAAGCAGGGAAATAGTGTGACTCAATCCCAATTAACTATTTTACGGTCCGCTGCCTGTCATCCCCAAACCCCGGCCATTCCCCCCCATCCCCAACACCATCAGTTAGTACAAAAAGGTACAGAATTAATTGCGGAGGAGGAAAACAACTCCGGATCTAAATTGGGACGATTGACGGGAGCAAAATTTAAGACCTACGAGCGCTTAAAAAGGTATTCTCAAGATAGTAAGGATGATCTATTTGCTCATGAGGATTTATGCAAGGCTCTCGACCAATTGTATCATTATCCCCTTAGACAGTCGGCTCTCGATCGCTTAAATCGTGGTTTAAGAACCGGCATCAGTGACCAACAATTGGCAGATTTACTGGTATCTTTATATCAAGATGACCGTCTCTGTATTGTTCACCCACAAGAATCCACCCAAGAACCTCAGATTATTTGTTCCCTGGGTCTATTTCAACCTTCTTAAGTCCCCCTTATCAAGGGGGATTTAGGGGGATCAAAACAATTCAAGTCCCCCAATTCAAGGGGGATTTAGGGGGATCTAACCAATTCAAGTCCCCCTTATCAAGGGGGATTTAGGGGGATCTAACCAATTCAAGTCCCCCTTATCAAGGGGGATTTAGGGGGATATAAACCAATTCAAGTCCCCCAATTCAAGGGGGATTTAGGGGGATATAAACCAATTCAAGTCCCCCTTATCAAGGGGGATTTAGGGGGATCTAACCAATTCAAGTCCCCCTTATCAAGGGGGATTTAGGGGGATCTAACCAATTCAAGTCCCCCTTATCAAGGGGGATTTAGGGGGATCAAACCTTTTGCTATATTAAATGTATCTCCAATCTCAGCGAAGCGAATTGGATTGGTTCATAATTTATCGATATTTATCCATTATGCCCCTCAACTTCTCCCGGACTCGCGACTTATTATCTAACTTCCAATTTGGGGAACTGTTTATCGAGGAATTGGGATGGTCTCATCCTCGCGCAAAAAAAACTGTTAGTATCACCGTTGACAACCAAGAATATCCCTGTCAACGGATTGCGGAAGTGTCGGGAGTAGCAGTATTAGAGGTGACAACTACCGATATACCCGATGCGAAACTTCGTCGGGACATTCACCAGCAAGTTATCGAAAGAATTGCCGAAAATCTGCTAATTTTCGTCGATGGGGGACGGACACGCAGTTTATGGTACTGGGTAAAAAGAGAGGGAAGTAAAAGTTATATCCGCGACCATCTTTATATAAAAGGACAACCGGGAGATTTATTTCTCGGTAAACTAGCGGAATTAGTCCTCGATATCACCGATTTTGAAGATGGGGAACCCTCCGTGGTGGAGGTGGCCCATCGCTTACAAAAAGGTTTCGATATCGAAAAGATTACCAAGAAATTTTATCAGGAATTTCAGCGAGAGCATTTACAGTTCCTCCCCTTTATCCAAGGAATTGATCGAGAAAGCGATCGAAAATGGTACACTTCCGTTATTCTCAATCGTTTAATGTTCGTCTATTTCCTGCAGCGCAAGGGATTTATCGATAACGACTTCAACTATCTGCAAAACCAATTACAAGCAAGTCAACGACGCGGGAAAAATTTATTTTATCGTCAGTTTCTGCAAACCCTCTTTTTCCAAGCATTCGCTCAACCGGAATCCCAACGAGATGAGACAGTAACTGCATTGGTGGGAAAAGTCAAATATCTTAACGGAGGATTATTTCTCCAACATCCCCTCGAAAATCTTTATCAAAACATTTGTATTGATGACCAAGCATTTGAGAATATCCTCGATTTATTCTCCCGTTACTCTTGGAACCTTGACGACACTCCGGGGGGAAGCGATGACGAAATTAACCCCGATGTCTTGGGATATATCTTTGAAAAGTACATCAACCAAAAAGCTTTCGGTGCTTACTATACCCGTCCGGAGATTACTGAATATCTCTGTGATAGGACGATTAATAAATGGATTGTCGAGAGAAGTAATCAACATTATCCCCGCAAACAATTTGCCAGTATTTCTGAACTACTAATTAATCTCGATTCTCCCCTCTGTCAGCTTCTGATTGAAGATATTCTTCCCCAGCTTTCTATTTTAGACCCTGCCTGTGGTTCCGGTGCTTTTTTAGTGGCTGCGATGAAGACATTAATCGGAATTTATAGCGCGGTGATTGGGACAATTGAACTACGGGGAGACAGTAAATTAAAACAGTGGTTAACAGAGGTAAGAAAATCCCATCCCTCCCTCGGATATTACATCAAAAAAAGAATTATTTCCGATAATCTCTACGGTGTCGATATCATGGAGGAAGCGACGGAAATCGCAAAACTGCGTTTATTTCTCGCTTTAGTTGCTGCCGCACAATCGGTGACAGAATTGGAACCCTTACCGAATATTGATTTTAATATCATGTCGGGAAATTCCCTCATCGGTTTAATTCGCGTGGACGGAAAAAGTTTTAATCTCATGCAAACCCTCACCGCGCAAAATTATCAGACAATTCTCGCGGAAAAAAACCGCAGTATTGAATTATACAAAGAACACGCTTTTCGGTTGGGAGAAGTAGAGGGAACCCCCCAAGAAAACCGTCTTCAGATGTTACGCAATCACATCGAGGATGTCAACCGCGAATCGGTGCAGAAATTAAACCAAATTCTCTTAGATGAGTTTAGCGGTAAGTTGTCAATTAAGTACGAATCCGCACAATTAACGGGAAAAGCAAAGAAACGTTTATTAACTCTTTCTGATATGCAATCCCTGAAACCCTTCCACTGGGGTTATCACTTCGATAAACTGATTACAGAAAAAGGTGGTTTTGATGTGATTATCACCAATCCCCCTTGGGAAGTCTTTCAAACCGATGAAAAGGAATTTTTTCAGCAGTATGATAGTTTAATTCAGAAAAACAAACTTGATATAAAATCATGGAACAAACAGCGAGATAAACTTTTAGAGAATCCAGAAATCCAAAAAGCTTGGTTAGAATATTGTAGTGGTTATCCCCATGTTAGTGCTTATTTTAAAAAGTCCGAACAATATCGAAATCAAAATTCTGTAATTAACGGCAAAAGTGCTTCAAGGAAAATTAATCTTTATTGTTTATTTACAGAACAATGTTTTAATCTACTCCATCCCCAGGGAGAATGTGGAATAGTTGTTCCCAGTGGAATTTATACCGATTTAGGAACCAAACAACTGCGAGAAATGTTATTTTCTCAGACAAATGTGACAGGATTATTTTGTTTTGAAAATCGTAAAGAAATTTTTGAAAATGTCCATAGAAGTTTTAAGTTTGCTATCTTAACTTTTGAGAAAAATAAACAAACTCTTTCCTTTCCTGTAGAGTTTATGCGTCACGATGTTGAGGAATTACAACGGTTTCCCCATAAAGATAGTTTAGTAATTAGCGTCGATTTAATCCGCAAACTATCCCCCGATTCCCTCTCGGTAATGGAATTTAAACAAGATATAGATATTCATATCGCTGAAAAAATGTCTCGTTTTCCCCTGCTAGGAGAAACCCTTCCCGATACATGGAATCTCAAGTTAACATCAGAATTTAACATGACTACTGATAGTTATTTATTTAAAACTGAACCCGCAAAGGGAAGACTACCCCTCTACGAAGGAAAAATGATTGAACAGTTCAGCCATGGTTTATCTCAACCGCGCTATTGGATAAATGAATCAGAAGGAAGAAAAGCAATATTAGGAAAATTGCCAGATAATCAGCAGATACTAGACTATCAAACCTATCGAACTGGATTTCGTAAAATTGCTAGGAACACTGATAGTAGAACTTTAATAGCTACCATTATACCTCCTGCTTTTCATGGAGAAAACTTTCAATCTATTGTACATTTTCAAGAAGAAGTTAATCGTGCAACCAACAATAAAGAATGTTTATTCTTGGTTGCTATCTGGAATAGTTTTGTGCTAGATTATTCCCTTCGTCATCGGGTATCTGCTAATATAAATTTTTTCTACATCTATCAGCTACCTATCCCCCGACTAAAAGAGGGAGATAAATACTTTCAGGAGATAGTAGAAAATGCAACAAAATTGATTTGTACTACAGAAGAATTTGATCAATTAGCGAAAGAAGTGGGGATAGGTTCCCATAAAAATGGAGTAACAGAAGAAGCAGAAAGAATGGCAATTAGAGCGAAATTAGATGCAATAGTCGCCCACTTGTATGAATTAACCCCAACAGAATTTCAACATATATTAACTACCTTTCCCCTCGTCCCCGAAAGCGTCAAAACTGCCACCCTCAAAGCTTATCAAAACCTGTAGGGGAATTATGAATTATGAATTGGGAAGTGGGGAAATTGAACTAAAACCCCATAAACCCCAAAACCTGTCCCTTGACTGGAAAATAGAAGCTAAAATAACGCCAATTCTTCAATCAGAATAAATCCCTTGAGTAGAGGCTACATATCAGGAGAGTCACTCCACTTGCAAGAGTGACTCTTAAATTATTACAGATGTATCAGCAGCCGCGTGTAAGCATCCCACCGAAAAACTAATGCGCGGGGGGTTTGGGGGCGGCGCCACGCCCCCAACG
>NZ_SFBO01000065.1:0-13316 GCF_007095705.1 Microcystis sp. Msp_OC_L_20101000_S702 | reverse complement strand
TCCCTTTTTTCTTAGCATAATCTGATAGTTTCATGTGAACTGCAATGTAAACTTGTACTAACCATATTAGCAGTTGTTTGCAGTCATTTGCATATATTTTTTACAAAACTTTACAATACAATCTTTTTAGGCTGCCGCATACTGATGAGCCTTTCTTTGTCAACTCTTGAGGTTGATGCTTTTCATTTTTGAATTGGCACTTTCTTGCGTCAGGCTTTGGCCTCTGTCCATCACCCCTTGAATAGGGTTGTCTCTCTTATCCCCACTGCTGATTTTTCTCTCTTTGTCAACCCCTAGACCTGAATAGCAGCAATTCTCAGTTTTAGACACAGCAAGCCTTTTAAGGGATTTAAAGAACATTTTAAAGGGGGATTTTTGGCGCAACTTTGGGTGTACTATCACGTCAAAAGTCCGAAGACTCGTCAAATGAAATTCGCCATCCCATTGAATTTCACCCCGTATTATGCGAACTAACTCCCAAAAGCCTTGCTACAGGGCAAATTTAGAATTGCTGCCTGAATAGTTACTCTCAATTTAAGTCGATGGGGATACACCAGGCAAGCGTTTATATTTCAAGTAATAGGCAAAAACTGTTATTACAACAATAATTATTGTGCCGATACCCAAATAGTTAGGAACCCAAAAAGCCGCGCCAATGGTGTTAATTTCTCCCGGTTTTAAATGCCAAATTAACTGATTGTCAACTTGTTCTACTGGGGGATTTAATCCTGAGTCATCTTCAATATTTTGACCAGCTAAGGGAGTCTTTAAAGCGAAGTCGATATCAACTAAGGAACCGGGGCTAATGATAATATTTCCCTGTTCGGAAAGTACACCCAAAGCCCGCAAATCAACGGTTAATTTTAAGTTTTTCTGGGTCAAAAAGAACCAATCTTTTTCTGTAACTGCCAGTTTTGAATCCAGTTGCAGTAACTTTATATCATCAGTATTAGCGGAATTTTTAATTTTAAAGGAAGAACTAGGATCAAAAAATTGATTGAATTTTTCCTCTAATTCCTGACTATTACTAAAGGGAATAGTGACAATTATTTCTCGTTCGGAAATATGATCGGTTTTCCCCTTAAGTAATTTTGCCCTCTGTTCGATACTATTTAACCATTTAGTGGCTTCGGTTTGACTGAGACTGGTTAAGCGTTGTCCGAGGGTGATATGTTGAATAATTTCCCCGTGGTGTTGGTGGGGAAAATTAATGCCCACATCGTAACGGACACAGCCAGTTAAAAAGAGAAAAATACCGCATAAAAAGGGCAGAATAAAGCGGGTTTTCCCGATTTTTTCGGTGGTTAATTGATTCATAATTAATCTTCTTCTAAGTCGTCATAACTTGCTGAACTGCCACCGCTAACCGTAACTAGATCGATTTGCTGACGATAATAGTCTACATCTTTTATCTCCACTTCTACCTCATCACCGAGACGATAGGCAACGCGATTTTTCCGTCCTACCAAACAGCTATGACGAGCGCGATATTCGTACCAATCATCCTTGAGAGAAGAAACATGGACCAACCCTTCCACTAATAAATCGGAAATTTCCACGAAGAAACCATAGGATTGTACACCAGTAATTAAGCCGCGAAAAACTTGACCCATTCTTTCTTTCATTTTCTCGGCTTTTTTCAATCCTTCTAGGTCTTTTTCGGCATCTTCAGCAATTTTTGAGCGATCATTGAGATGGGAAACAATTAGATGGCTTTCTTCTTCCAAATCCTCCTGAATTTGACTTGGGAGAATATTCCAATGAATCTGTCCATGACAGCTATTACTGCCCAAATTAACCCCGACTTTGACGATTTTGCTGCGGCGATCTTTCCCCTCGGTTAATAGGAGTTTTAACACCCGTTGTACCCAAAGATCCGCATATCTTTGTAGGGGTGAGAGACAGTGGGTATAATTGCTAGGATAGGCCAAACCAAAATGGGACAGAGGATGGCTGCTATATCTAACTAATTTGAGAGTTTCTTGCAGGAGATAATTGAGGACTTTCACCGATGAGGAAGCGGAAAAAGTGCGGGTGAGATTTTGATAGTCATTGGGTTTAATCTCCTCCTCGGCAGTTAAATTTAATTCTGCCCCTAAATTATTGGCCAATTTGAGTAAATCCTCCAATTCATCCCAATCTGGTTCCGATTGTCCACAGTAGATACAGGGCAATTTTAAGGCCTGTAAATGTTCAGCGACGACTTTGCCGGCTAAAATTGCCACTTCTGTCAGTAAAGAACGGGCAGGTAAATTATTAGAAGCGAGAACAGTCCCCCCCCGTCCTTCGTCTTTGTAGGGAGAGATTTTGTCTAATTGAATATCAAAACTACCCCGCTGCAGACGTTGGGATTTTAGGGTGGGGCAAACGCTGAAAAATAAATCTTTCAGGGTTTCAACGGTATCGGTGGGGGCAGCTTCGCTATCTTCTTCACTGAGCAGATCGCGCACCTGTTGATAGGTAAAATGTTGATCCACTTGGATGAGGCTGCGGGTGATTTCGTACTCCACTAGCTCCCCCTTGTCATCGAGGGTGACGAGGATAGAAATAGCGGGGCGCTGTTCTTGGGGTGACAGGGAACAACGACTGGCAAGGGCAGCCGGGACTAATGGCAGCACTTTTTCGCCTAAATAGACGGCTGTTCCCCGTTTTTTGGCAACTTTATCCAATAATCCGCCCCGTTCAATGTAACGGGTGACATCGCTGATATGAATGGCGACTTGCCAGCGATTTTGGTTGATTTTCTCTAAAGAAAAGGCATTTTCAATGATTGGGGGATAATCTAGAGGGGTGTCATCTTCGATGGTAAAGGTGAAGAGTTGGGTTAAATCTCGCAGTTGTTCTTTTTCGCCACTATCGAAGAAATCCGCTAAATTATCGGCAATTTCGAGGGCTTCTGGCGGAAAATTATGGGGTAGATCGTGTTTACAGGAGACGATATCCGTGTCGGCAGCGGCCTCGGCCGTGGAACCGAGAACGCGAGTAACTTTACCGATGGGAGGCATTTCCCCTAGGGGATAACGGAGGACGGAAACATGAACGAGGTGATCGATGTTTTCTAGGAGATTTTGACCATTTTCGAGGAGATTAAGGGTAAATTTCAGACGATCATCGAGGGGAACCGCCACAAACTGCTCATTTTCCTGTTTTACTTGCGCTAGAAGCGAAGGATTAGCTCGTTCGAGAATTAATCTCACCTCTCCTTCTGGGGAACGACGACGGGTTCCCTCGCGGATGATTTTGACTAAAACTCGATCGCCATTCCAAGCGTTACTGAGATGATTTTTCGAGACGTAGATGTCATCAGCATCTTCGATATCTTGGATAGCAAAGCAAAATTCTTTACTGGAACAGCGCAGCTTTGCTTCTACGATATTTTCCTCGATCACACGACGATAGCGCCCCCGTTCTTTGACAACCATTCCCAGACGTTCCAAAGCATCGAGAATCACTTGCAATTTTTCGCAGCTTTCGGGATCGTCTTCGCAGCCTAATTTTTTTTCGAGAAGTTTACCCGTAGCTAATTTATCATCACTAAGATGAGAGAGGAGTGTGGCGATCGAGAAGTCCATCTAACAATAATCCTTACTTACAAGACACTGACGGAATGGTGGACAATTAAGTTTAAATACTTATATAATGAGAGGATTGATTTAAACCATTGACTCGAGAGATTATCTCTATCGGGCTAATTGCGATCGCTGGTGGTGACAGTGAAGGTAAACTAAGCAAGCATCGAACACCCGAACCTACCCTGAGAATTATCGAAGCCTTCGTTAGTATAAGCCAATAGCGAACACTGGCAAACCTTTTGGCGATCGCTCATCTTGCTGGCAGAAGCTTCAGCCTAGTAGAATCTTGTTACTATGGGCAAGGCTAATCCTAGGACTGAAAATTTTATCTAATCTTTAATCCTAGCAAGAACTTGCTACATTTTTCCATAATTACGATAGAGTGTTTTAGTATAAGTACAAAAGAACTCGAAAAAGTCACCATGTTGCAAAAGTTACGCCAACGTTACCCCCAAGTTGCCCTGATTAGCGAGTTAGTTCAAATCGATCACGGCAAGTATATTGTGAGAGCGATCATCGAAATTGAGGGAAAAACGGTCGTTACAGGTTTAGCAGCGGCAGATACGGTGGAAATCGCCGAAGATAGAGCCAGAGAACGAGCTTTACTGCTTTTAGAGGCTGAAAACACCCCCGATCTCCAGCTTGTGGAAAAAGTCAGCCCCAATAATATTTCTCTACCGTCCGATTTACCTAAAACCGTCCCTAGTACCAAAAAATCGACTAAAACGGCTAAAGTCACTGAAATACCTCGTCCTGAAGCTAAAATTGAACCGGAATTACCCCAAGTTCAGGATATTCCCCCGGCTAAAATTGAACCGGAATTACCCCAAGTTCAGGATATTCCCCCGGCTAAAATTGAACTGGAATTACCCCAAGTTCAGGATATTCCCTTACCGGAACCAGAGCCTTTATTATTAGAAATGGAACCCGATAATTACTCCTTATTATCAGAATTGCCAGAAGAAGCGAGTTTAACTGAAGAAGAACCCCCGGCACCGGAACCAGTTGTTGTTATTCCCGAAGAAATCGATTATTCAGTGCTTAAAACTAAAATTGATGTGGAGATGAAACGATTAGCTTGGACTACAGAAAAAGGTCGAGAATACCTGATTTCTACCTATGGCAAAAAGTCCCGTTTACTGCTAACTAACGAGGAGTTATTAGAATTCTATAACTACTTATCTAGTATCAGTGCCTAATCACTAAACCTGCTGCATAAATTAAAAATCTTCCGTTAAGTGAGGAGTCTCCAAGCCAGTATTCTCCGAGTCAGGAGAAGCGGAAAGAAATAGATTATTTTCTGGCAGTAGAAAAGCGATCTTTTTCTGAAAAAGTCCTTAAATTAAGGACTTTAAGAGCAAGTCTGCGATTAAAAACTCAATTTTGCGGGAGATATAATAAAAATAGGGAGGCACAATTATTTGTAGGATGGGTTAGCGGTAGCGTAACATAATCGGGCGTTGGGTTTCATGCTTCAACCCAACCTACGTTCATCTTATATTTAATTCCACCCACCCACTTAGCTGCCAGTCTTTTTCTCCCTATCTCCCTATCTCCCTATCTCCCTATCTCACTGATAACTGATAACTGATAACTGATAACTGATAACTGAATTAATTTCTTACTGCTTCTGTTTCCGCTTCTTTGGGAACAACAACTGGCAATCCGCTGACTGTTTCAATTTGATAAACAACGCGACTTAATTGGGAAGGACAACAGAGAGGATCCGTATCTTTATAGCGATTAAAAACCACAATAATTCGATCGCTATTTTGTAAAACAATTCTCTGAGATGCTCCATCAGTGCGGGAATCCATCGGTCGCGGGGAAAGAGTGCCAGCGAATTTACCATCGACAAAAACAAAGTCTTGATAACCCATTGGTCGGCACATTCCATCCACTCCACTCATGGCCGAAATAACGCTAGTTTTGCCATAGGTTTGCACGGCCCCGTAGAGTAACCATCCTGCTTTATTAAGTGCTTGATCATTGGCAGTAATTGCCGGACGAACCTGTTCACGACACTGGTTATCGATCACGGTTTTAACGGGAGATTTGGGGATAGGGGACTTGGCTTTATTCCAATTAGTTAACGGTCGATCAAACCAAGCTCGCGGAGTCTCTTTTTCTGGGGTTTGGCTAATAACTTCTAATAGCTTCCATGTTTCGGAATTTTGATTAGTAGCTGGATTGGAGACGGTTTCAACGCTAACTTTAATTTGATAGAAAAATCCTGGTTTATAATCAAATCCCTCGATACTATTAGGGAACAATCTCCAGTTTTCCTCGGGTTTTTCTCGCATCTGTAAACAGTCTTTGGTTGTGCCTTGGCCACAGGGTTGTTTCCGAGAATGGATATAAATGGTCTTTTCCGTGCGCGTGATGGTTGGTGCGGGGGTAAAAGTGAGTATTCCTAAACCTTCGGGAGTACGATAAAATAATTGTAAATCGCCTTTAGCTGTCACTTGGAATTGTTCCACTCCTTGCAAGGCAGCAAGATATTGATTTTCTTGTTTCATCTGCGGTTCCGGACAAGCTTTTTTGGTAGTAGCGATCGCTTGATTGATCTGAAGCGTGTCATTATTGACTTGATAGCCAGTATTATACTGGTTGCATCCGGCCGAACCACTGAGGATATTTTTCTGGAAAGCGGCAGTAATTTCCGTTTCTTTCACCAAACTTCCGGCTGTCCACCCCCTTAGTTTCCATCGAGTCCCCTCCAAAGGGGAAATATTAGCGATCGCCGCTTTCCCCGCTAAAGCACAACTTAGGGCAATTGTCAAGAAAATTCCCGTTTTTTTGGCGTTCAAAATTGCTATTCTCCTCGTCAAAGCAACAATTCTATTATGGCGTGGGGCGGTTGCCCAGCGGCCCGGGATGAAGGGTAGAAAAAGACTTTTCCCCATTCCTTGACTCCTTCCCTTGCCTTGATTCTATCAGAGGCAAAAGCCGATGGTCGTCCCCCGATTGCAGAGCTTTGATCGTCCTCCAATGGCCAAAAGTTGACCCCAGTTCACCTTAAGCAGTACAATAAAAACCTTGAGTGACCCCTTAAACAAAAAAAACATCATGGCACAAGGACAAGGATTCGGATTCGGTCTCGGTAAGATTAAAGAACTACAAGACGCTTTCCAAAAAGCGCAACAGGTGCAACAAGGGGCCAAAGTTCTGCAAGAAGAACTGGAAACTATGGAAATTCCTGGCCAGAGTGAAAATGGCTTGGTGACAGTCTATCTCAGTGGCAACCAAGAACCCCGGGGGATTGAAATCGACCCTTCTCTCCTCTCCCAAGATCTGGAGATTGTGGCTGGGTCTATTCTAGAAGCCATGAAAGCCGCCTATGATGCCTCCACGGAAACGATGCGCAGCAAAATGGAAGAACTGACCATGGGTTTAAATATCTCCAGTATGTAATCGCTTTTGACCGCAATGGTAAGATGGAAAGTTGGACTAACAAACAAGGAGGTTCAACTTTGCTGACTTTGGGTGTCAATATCGACCATGTGGCCACAATTCGCCAAGCGCGTCGTACCGTGGAACCGGATCCCGTGGCGGCGGCAGTTTTGGCTGAAATCGGCGGTGCTGATGGCATTACCGTTCACTTGCGCGAGGATCGTCGTCATATCCAGGATCGCGATGTGCGGCTCCTCCGGCAAACGGTGCGGACTCATCTGAATCTGGAAATGGCCCCGACGGAGGAAATGATCGCCATTGCTCTCGATCTTAAACCCGATTATGTCACCCTTGTCCCCGAAAAGCGCGAGGAAGTGACCACGGAAGGGGGGATCGATATGCTGGGCAATTTTAACCGTTTTTGTCGGGTTGTCGAGCGCCTACAAGGAGCTAATATCCCCGTTAGTTGGTTTATTGATGCCGATTTTGCCCAAATTCAAGCGGCCGCTAACACGGGGGCGAAATTTATCGAACTCCACACTGGTCAATACGCCGAAGCACAACAGGAGAGCGATTGTCAAGCGGCATTAACAATTCTTAAAGAAGGTTGTGAATACGCTTCCTCTCTGGGTTTGCGGGTGAATGCTGGTCACGGTTTGACCTATTGGAATGTTTATGCCGTCGCCTGTTTGCCCAATATGGAAGAATTGAACATTGGTCACACAATTATCAGTCGTGCGGTTTTAGTCGGGTTGGAACGGGCTGTTAGGGAAATGAAATTGGCTATGCGTGGGCAATTGTAAAGGCTATCAGCTATCAGCTAATCTCCCGACTAGGGAACAATTACACTGAAAAATTAAAGGAAAGATGATGACAACTTATTATTATTTGGTAGCCAGTCAAAAGTTTTTAGAAGAAGAAGCGATCAAAAAGGAAGTTTTGAAGGAAAGAATCAGGAATTATCAAGAAAAAGGTCAAGAAATTGATTTTTGGTTAATTGCCAATCCAGCTTTTTTAGATACCCCCGCTTTTGCCGATATCAAAAAGAAAACTCCCCAACCAGCAGCGGCAATTGTTTCTCTCAACCAACAGTTTATTACCTGGCTAAAATTGCGTCTAGAATACGTTATTACGGGACAGTTTGAGGCTCCTTCCGATACTATTCCCGAACCGTTAAAATAACCCTTTTGGACTGGGGCCAAAAATACAGACGAGACAATCATCACCAGCTAACTTTGCCTTGCAGCTTGTTAATTTTTCCCTTACCGATTCCCGATACTCGATCCAAATCTTCTAGGGAAGTAAAGGGTTTTTCTTGCCGGGCTGCGATAATTTTTTCGGCTAATTTGCCACTGATACCGGGTAAAGTATCTAGTTCCTCTTTTGTGGCGGTGTTTAAATTAATTAAGCGATCGCTTTTAACTGTTACGGATTGGGGGCAGTTTTTTCTATCCCGTTCGATCCGATTTTTAATAGTTTCCGGCAGTCCTAATTTAGCGGTACGGTAAAGATATTGAAATTCTCGATCAAAATGAGCGGCAACGGTGGGATTATTGATAATAACTAAAGCTTCATCGTTTTGGTGGTTAGCAGCTGCTGACCAATTATGAGAACCAGTGATCACAATTTTATCATCGATTAAACCGAATTTATGGTGTAACTTATCTCCCGCCGCTAGAGCGGGAACTCCTAGGGTATTAATTGGGTTTTGCCAAGGCTGATTATCTGGTTCATAACGACATTTATTACTGAGAGCAACTCCTAATAAATCTAATCCTTCGCTATAGTATCGGAAGGCAAAACTAGGATCAATTAAAGCTTTAATTTCTATCCCTTTTTGATGTCGTTGATCGAGAATATTAGCTAAAGGCTGTTCCGTAAGGACAAACAGGGCTAAATCCACGGATTTTTTAGCTTTATTTAAAGTTTCACCAATGAGACCATTGCTAGTAATTGCCCAAGGATAAGCGGTAGAATCGGGGGAAAATTTTACCGTCAGACTACTATTACCGATAGTAATTGTTTGTGGTTTTCTCTGGGGTTTATCTAACCCAAATCTAGGACGATCTTCCCTTCCCCACATCAGATTAAATTCTTTTTGAAAAACTCTAGCTAGTGGGGGATTAGTAATTACTAATAAGTGATTGGCATTCCCGACAGTTTGGGGATTAGAAAAGTCTCCATGAATATCACTTAAGGTATAGTTAGCTGAACTGATTAAAGTAGTGTGATGATCAATAACCATGAATTTATGGTGCATTAAACCACTACCTTTTGAGCGATCTGCACTATCATCAATTAGGGGAATACCAGCTTTTTTGAGGATAGTAATTGCATCTCTTTGGGCGATTTCCTCCGCACTTAATTTACCATCTCGATTTAGATCAACTAAATCAAAAAGGTTTTGATAACGTTCCTGTTCTCGATCGCTTAATTGTTCTTGGTTTTTGGCTAAACTATGAATAGGTTGATTGTAAATATTTTCGAGGATAACCCTAACTTTAATTCCCTGCTGCTGACGAGCAACTAAAGCTTGAGCGATGGCGGGTAAACGTAACTCTTGCACCGCTAGATTGATCGAACTTTTTGCCGAGTTAATATTATCAATAATAATCTGTTCTAAATTATCCCCTGGACGATTAATTTGGCGATAGGGATCGGTATAATTTGAACCCTGGGCCTGATTATAATTAAAATAGACTTGAATATATTGATCTTGGGGCAAGGGTTGGGGACGATTTTGGATAGCATTGAGAGAATGACAGCCACCCAAAAGAAAAACTGTTCCTAACAAAAATCCTAACTGTCTCATCGGCTGAATTTTTTTTAATCTCAATTTATCTATTGCCATTTTTGCCCACATAATTATCATTGTACTAGGATTGAGGAGGAGTCAGGAGAGAATTTTTACCTAAGGAGGTTCTCGGCAATCAGTATGTACTAAATTGATTATAAGTAGTCGGACATAAATTCTGTTGTCTATCTTAAGAAATGTAAATTGCCGCAATTCTTACTGACTACTGACTCCTTACCCCACAGTTAACTTTACTTTTGTCCAACTACTTAATCAATCCTGATTCTAGATTGAAGACGATGACTTTGTCCTTGATTGCTTAAATCGCCGACCAAAGATCTGACATCTAGTTAGTGAATTTTGTTATAATCTGGGAAACAATAGCACTGTTCTTCTAGATCTGGGTTTTACCATGACTGAACTTTTACCCCAATGCAGTAATCTGGCTGGTAATGTTAACAGTATAATTGAACTATTAAAAGGCGAATCCTCTCTCCGCAATCAACAGGATACCAGCAAGATAGAAATCGCCCTACAAAAAGCCATTTCTCCCAAATTTGAAATCGTTTTCGCTGGTGCTTTTAGTGCGGGGAAATCAATGTTAGTCAATGCACTTTTAGAGCGAGAATTGCTTTATAGTGCCGAAGGACACGCAACGGGTACAGAATGTTATATTGAGTACGCAGAAGCTGATGAGGAAAGAGTGGTTTTAACCTTTCTCAGCGAAGTAGAAATTCGTACTTTAGTCGATACCGTCTGTCAAAATCTGCAATTAACCAATCCCAGTAACATTAATTCCCCGGAATACTGTAGTCAGTTAAACCAATACTGTCAAAAAATTATCGAACAGGAAGGGGGAGAAGGCAAATCCGAGCGAGCTAAACAAGCTCAGGGTTTAAAATTATTAATTGAAGGATTTACTCAAAATCGTGAGCGAATCCATACGCTGCATAATGCCACCTATTCCATGGAACAATTTCACTTTTCTAATTTAGCAGAAGCGGCCAGTTTTGCCCGTCGTGGTAGTAATAGTGCCGTCTTAAAACGTCTAGAATATTACTGTCATCATCCTCTCCTTAAAGATGGTAACGTTTTGGTAGATTTGCCCGGTATTGATGCCCCAGTCAAAAAAGATGCCGCCTTAGCCTATCGTAAAATAGAGCATCCTGATACTTCGGCAGTGGTTTGTGTTTTAAAGGCTGCTTCTGCGGGAGAATTAGCCACAGAAGAAACGGAATTACTCGAAAAAATTCGCTCTAATGCTGGTATTCGTGATCGAGTTTTTTATGTTTTTAACCGCATTGATGAAACCTGGTACGCAGCCCAACTAAAACAACGTTTAGAAAACCTGATTCAAACGCAATTTCGTGATACTTCCCGCCTCTACAAAACCAGCGGACTTTTAGGATTTTATGGGTATCAGGTGAAAAATCAAACCAATATTAATCAGCGTTATGGTTTAGATTCTATCTTTGCCGAAAGTGTCAAAAATTTAGGAGGACAAGAAGAAACACCGCAATTTGTCAGCGAGTTTAATAACTATTGTGCCAACTCCGGTAAATTACTGGCAACTCCCTTTAAAGTTTCCATCCACGGTTATGAAACTCCCAATAAAAATTATTTCCGAGTTTTAAGTGAGTGGGGAACTCCTTTACTAGAGCAGTTAATTGCTGATAGCGGTATCGCAGAATTTCGCACGGCAATTACTCGTTATCTCACCGAAGAAAAACGTCCGCAATTGTTTGCTAATTTAGCCGATGATTTACAATCTCTCTGCATTACTCTGAAAAATCATTATCAAGGGATTTATCGTGATTTAGAAAGTCAACCACGAGAAATTGAGGCGATGAAAGCTCTGGAGTTAAATCACCTCAATCAAGAGTTAAAAGAAGTGGGAGAGAAATTAACTAAACATATCGATGGTTATGTCAATGCTATCGTGGTTAATAGCGATGAAAACTTTGAGGAAGACTTTAAGAAACTGAAAGCGAGAATGGTATCAAGATTGGATGAGTTATTAAATACTTTTTCTGTCAAAAATGCTTACTCACAAGCGACTTTAACCCATCCCCGCAATGCTACAGCACCTTTATTAGCAGTATTGGTAGAAGCTTTTTATTATCTGTCTAACCAGCTAGAAGATGTGTTGATTGAGGAGTCAACAAGTTTAATTAGTCGCTTTTGTCAGCGTCTTTTAGATGCGGTAAGGCAAGGTGATTATTATCGGCAAATTTATCGTTTATTGGGTAACGATAGTGGCATAGAAAATCAGCTAAAACAGCTAGAAGATCAGTTAATTCATGCCTTAGTTTCCGAAGCGAGAACAGAGTGCGATCGCTATGTAAGAGAAAATCACAATTTTTACAACGAAGGCACTTTTTCTATCTTTCAATTTCGGCAAACTGTCCAACAAACTGCCCAAGGTTATGACTGTGAAAGTATTCTTGATGCTGAACCTGCTATTCGTCAATTACTTAAGTTAGATTTTGAGCCAAAAGTATCAGCGACAATTCAGAAAAACTTCCGTCAAACTATTAATAATACTCTGAAAAATCAATTGATACCAATGGCAAAAAAACAAGCCGATACTATTCTACAACAGTTCAATCAAGCTCGTTCTTATCTAGAACAAACCTTAGAACAGGAAGCGGCAGAAAAAATTGCGAATAATGCCCACAAACAGGAAGAAATTAACCAAAAAATTGAGAATTATAACCAAGCAATAAATTCTCTCAATACTTGTTTAACTGCTATGGGTTTACAGAAAAATCATTTACCTGTCATTGGTGAACAAGAATTAGAGATTGCCCCTGAAGTTGTTAATCACTCCAGCAATTAATATGGGGAAATTATCGGCATGAAGCACCAATTCCAGTGTGAATTGGCGTTGTCTTTGAGTAAAAAATGTAAGTTATACTGGCTCTTCGTTACTTGTTATGGTTCGATAGGGGGGCATAGATCGACTAAATCCTTATCTGGCAAGAGACTTAATTGATTAGTTCGCTCTAGATAAAAAACAATTGACAAAAATCGCTAAATGACTTTCTATATAAGGGTTCCATCCCTTATAACCCCCGTCCATTGCATAACACAAACCGAAGAGCCATAATCAATCCCGATTCTAGGCAGTAATCTGGCTGGTCATGTTAACAGTATAACTGAATTATGTCGTCCTTTGTATCCGGTAGAAGAATGTGCGGTTAGGCAGTTTTGATCATTACCCTTAATTAGGGTTTGATCAATAAATGTGAAATGTAGGCAAGGTAAGGGTTTTGTGGCTTTTCTGGCGAAACAGGTGCCAGATTTTGAGAGAATCGTGCTTCAAAACCTTGCGTCTTCATCGGCCCGCGTCCCGTAGGGGCGAAGCATTCGGGCAATAACCTATCGGTGAAACCGGAGATTTTCTATCCGAATGCTTCGCCCGTACTTTTTCAGCAGACCCTAATTAGGGTTTGCTGAATAAATCTAAAAACCTTACAGGAAAGGGCTTTTAGCTTGATTGAGAGCTTCCCAAATGCACTTAAATCTGCTAGAATCTCTTAAAACCCTTGCATCAC
>NZ_SFBO01000064.1:0-20837 GCF_007095705.1 Microcystis sp. Msp_OC_L_20101000_S702 | reverse complement strand
TGCCGAATTTACTAAGTCTGCTTTTAAATTTAAAGACAAACAAATCTATTTAGCCAAATGCACAGAACCCTTACCTATTCGATGGTCAAGACAAATCCCAGAAAGCTGTGAACCAAGCACAGTAACAGTCAGATTACATCCTTCTGGACGTTGGCATATCTCAATTAGATTTGATGACCCAACAATTAAGCCTTTACCAGTAACAGATAAAGCCATTGGAATTGACTTAGGAATTAGTAGCCTAGTAATTACCAGCGATGGCGATAAAGTGTCTAATCCCAAGCATTTTAAAAAGCATTATCGGAGACTGCGAAAGGCACAAAAAAGCCTTTCTAGAAAACAGAAAGGCTCAAAAAATCGGGAAAAAGCGAGAATCGAAGTAGCAAGGATTCACGCCCAAATTACTGATAACAGAAAAGACCATTTACATAAGCTAACCACTCAATTAGTTCGGGAAAACCAAACGATTGTGGTTGAGAATTTAGCCGTCAAGAATATGGTCAAAAACCCCAAGTTATCTCAGGCAATATCTGATGTAAGCTGGGGAGAAATAACCCGACAATTAGCCTATAAATGCCGTTGGTACGGCAGAAATTACATCGAAATAGATAGATGGTTTCCTAGCTCTAAAAGGTGTAGTAATTGCGGGCATATTGCCCTTGAAAATGCCGTTAAATGTTCGAGAATGGGATTGTCCAGACTGTGGGACGCACCATGACCGAGATATTAACGCTAGTAAAAATATTTTGGCCGCAGGGCTTGCGGTGTCAGTCTGTAGAGCGACCTGATGACCAGAACAGAGTAAATCTGTTAAGGCAGGTGCGGAACCCCGCAAGGGAAAGAAGCAGAAACCCAAATCGTGAGGTTTGGGAATCGCCGTCCGTTTTACGGCGGCGAGGATGTCAATCCACAATACCCTCGATCGAGCTTAGGGTAACATTTTAGGCTTATTGAACTTAACTAGCGATAGATTCGAGGATTTATTAGCCCTATCAAAGCAAAAAAACCTGATTTTACCAGTATTTTACCCCATTTACCGCCCTAACCCGACAAGTAATTTCTCGTACAGATAAGAATTATTCTCAATAGCTGTACAATAGGAAAAGACAACTTTGCCAAGAATCTAGCAATGAACGATAAAATAACTCGGAGAGTCTTTCTAGGCGCGGGAACAGCCACCTTAGCGTTAGCAGTGGGTCAATTAGGGAAAATAAACGAAGTTTCCGCCCAAACTAAACAATTAAACCTCTATTCCTCCCGTCACTACAACACCGACCGACGATTGTATGACAACTTCACCCGACAAACGGGAATAAAAATTAACCTGGTTGAAGGGGAAGCAGACCCATTAATCGAACGAATCAAAAGCGAAGGCCGCAATAGTCCTGCTGATATACTCCTGACAGTAGATGCAGGGAGATTATGGCGGGCCGACCAACAGGGAATTTTTGCCCCAGTCAATTCCCCCATTCTCACCCAAAGAATTCCCGCTCATTTGCGTCACCCCAAAGGTCACTGGTTCGGGTTTAGTAAACGCTTGCGGGTAATCATGTATAACAAAGACAGAGTTAACCCCAGAGAAATCGATTCCTATGCAGATTTAACCAATCCCAAATGGAAAGGAAAAGTCGTCACCCGGTCATCTAGTAACATCTATAGTCAATCTTTTACCGCTTGGTTAATCGACATCCAAGGGGAAGCGGCCGCAGAAAAATGGTGTCGGGGATTAGTGGCTAATTTTGCCCGTTCACCCCAGGGCAATGATAAGGCACAAATCGAAGCTGTAGCCGCAGGAATTGCCGATTTAGCCCTAGCTAACACCTATTACTTAGCTGGGTATGCCGAAGAAAAAGACCCCGCTAAACGGGCAATTTATGACCAAGTAGGCGTAATTTTCCCCGACCAAACAGGCCGCGGCGCTCACGTTAATATTAGTGGTGGTGGTTTAATTAAAACCGCTCCCAATCGAGAATCGGCCATTAAATTTTTAGAGTATCTTTCTAGCAATGAAGCACAGAACTTTTTTGCTAAGGGTAATCAAGAATATCCCGTGGTTCGAGGGGTTGCTTTAGACCCTTTCCTAGCAAAACTCGGACGCGGTAAAGAAGATACCGTTAGCGTGGCTAATTATGGTCCTAATTTAGCCAAAGCAGTACAGGTAATGAATCGCGCTGGTTGGAAATAAGTTATCAGTTATCAGTTATCAGTTATCAGTGGGAAGTGGGAAGTGGGAAGTGGGAAGTGGGAAGTGGGGAGCTTTTTTCAGTGATCATAACGTAGGTTGGGTTGAAGCATGAAACCCAACGCCCGATTATGTTACGCTACCGCTAACCCATCCTACAAATAATTGTGCCTCCCTACTTAATTGGTTAAGCTAAAAGCTTGGATGTACTTAGTTTATAACCTTCTTTTTAGGTAGGAGAATTGCCAGATTCTTTTTTTTGCCTTTTGCCTTTTGCCTTTTGCCTTTAGAAGCTAATTACCGATTACTGTTCACTGATAATTGCTATGTTAAGGCAAATAAAACCGAGAGATTATTAGCGGGCATAGGAATTACTTCTAACAATTGTAAACCTCGATCGCTCGCTGCTTGCACCACATCTTCTAA
Source organism: Microcystis sp. Msp_OC_L_20101000_S702 (assembly GCF_007095705.1). Lineage (NCBI taxonomy): Bacteria > Bacillati > Cyanobacteriota > Cyanophyceae > Chroococcales > Microcystaceae > Microcystis > Microcystis sp. Msp_OC_L_20101000_S702. The sequence goes on along the minus strand of NZ_SFBO01000064.1, from coordinate 18,229 downwards.
ATTCCTAACTCCCCAAGCAGAATTTTGAGAACGGAGAGAAAAATCAAAGCTTTCATTACTAGGAGAAGTATGTTTTCCCTGTCGTTTATAGGGACCATAAAGATAGAGAATTTCCCCCGAACTAAGAATGCGACTCGCTCCTGCCATTAAAGCTAAACAAGCGGACCAAGGGGCGATATGAATCATATTAATATTAACAATGGCATTAATAACGATATTTTCCGTCTCTACCGCCCAAACTGACTGATGAACATCGATAAATAGGGGGCGATCGAGATTAGAACTAGGATAATAATCGCACCAACTGCGAATACTATCTAGAGCCAGAGGGTTACAATCCGAGGGAATCCAACGACAAGGAGCAAGACGAGGGGCAAAAAAAACAGCGTGTTCACCCGTGCCGCTAGATATTTCTAGGATATTGCCAGTCTTCGGTAAAAATTGGCTGAGAACTTCCAAAATCGGCTGACGATTGCGTTCCGTTGCCGGGGCGTATTGACGTAAATCAGACATAATTACAGCGTTTTTCCTAAAGATGAAGCGTAACCTAATTTAGTATCGACGACCGGCTCCCATCTTGAATCAGTTATCAGTTATCAGCTTTTTTCTCCCCCCTCCTTTCTCCCATCTCCCCATTCCCCCACTTCCCTATTCCCCTATTCCCCATCTCCCCTCTCCCCAACTCCCACTCTGCAATAACTACTGGCAGCCAGAAATACGTTGGGTGCATATCATACTTTGTGCTTTTTGTCAAAAAAACTTTTTTTTTGCAATAAAACTACACACAAAAAAGATCATCGTTGTTGGTGAAATTGACTAATTTACCCGTCCTAATCAGGATAACCTTCTAGGTGTGGCAAGGGTTTCAACCATTGCTGCCTAAAAAAGCACAGAATATCCCATTATGAAATTCAGTAAAATCGCTGTAACCATTGTAACATCGTTGTTAAATAAAAATCTTTCTCAATTAATTTTTAAGAATTTATAAATATTGCGGAATGTTAATTTAAATATTCTCAAGTTTTTGGAGTCAATAAATAATTTTTGCTTATCTTTGGCAAACATTGGGTTAGGAGTCAGTATTCTCCGAGTCAGCTTTTTTCTCCCTTCTCCCCATTACCCCATCTCCCTGCTCCCCTCTTCCTGCTCCAGAAAAATATTAAGTTTTATTAAGAAGTTAGTGACAAAAGACCAGCTTTAATCTCTATTATCGTAGTAAGTGGATTTTGACCCGAATCAAGCCGGTCAAGATAAATAGTAACTTTTGCCCATCATCAAACAAAGATGGTCAGTCTAACTAAAACAGTCGCTGTGGCCATGCCCTCGTGATCAATTCCTATGTCAACCCTGGTTATTGTCGAATCCCCCACCAAAGCTCGGACGATCAGTAATTATCTGCCTAGCGGCTATCGAGTCCAAGCCTCCATGGGCCACATCCGCGATCTGCCCGCCTCTGCCGAAGAAATTCCCCCCGCCCACAAAGACAAATCCTGGGCTAACTTAGGCGTGGATGTGGAGAACGATTTCGATCCTCTCTACGTCGTCCCCAAAACCAAAAGTAAAATCGTCAAAGAATTAAAAGAAGCCCTCAAAGGCGCGAGCGAACTGATCCTCGCCACCGACGAAGATCGGGAAGGAGAAAGCATCAGTTGGCATCTCTTACAGGTACTCAACCCGAAAATACCCACCAAAAGGATGGTATTTCACGAAATCACCAAAGAAGCGATCCAAACCGCCCTGAAAAATTGTCGCTCCATCGACGAAAATTTAGTTCACGCCCAAGAAACCCGCCGCATACTCGATCGCCTCTACGGTTATACCCTCTCCCCCCTACTCTGGAAAAAAATCTCCAAAGGTTTATCCGCCGGCCGGGTGCAATCCGTCGCCGTGCGTCTGCTCGTACAACGGGAACGGGAACGACGGGCTTTTAAAACCGCCAATTATTGGGATCTGAAGGCGACTTTAGAAAAGGACAAAAATCAATTCGACTCGAAATTAGTCACCTTAAACGGTCAAAAAGTGGCAAATGGGAGCGATTTCGATGCCGACACCGGCAGACTGCTCCCCGGTCGCCAGGTGACACTCTTAGATCAAGCCACCGCCACCGCCTTAAAAGAACAGATCCAAGACAAAATCTGGCGCGTTAGCCACACCGAAGAAAAACCCACCACTCGCAAACCATCCCCCCCCTTCACCACCTCCACCCTACAGCAAGAAGCTAACCGGAAACTAGGCATATCCGCCAGGGACACCATGCGAATCGCCCAAAATCTCTACGAACAGGGCTACATCACCTATATGCGGACCGATTCCGTCCATCTTTCCGATCAGGCCATCAGCGCCGCCCGTCATTGTGTAGAACAAATGTACGGAAAAAACTATCTCAGTCCCCAACCCCGGCAATACACCACCAAAAGCAAAGGCGCGCAGGAAGCCCACGAAGCCATCCGACCTGCCGGCAGTAGCTTTCGCTTGCCCCGGGAAACCGGCCTGAGCGGACTAGAATTCGCCCTCTACGACCTAATCTGGAAACGTACCGTCGCCTCACAGATGGCCGATGCCCGTATTACCCAGATCGCCGTTAATATTCAGGTGGAAAATGCCGGATTTCGCTCCTCCGGCAAAAGAATCGACTTCCCCGGCTTTTTCCGCGCCTATGTGGAAGGTTCCGACGATCCCGAAGCCGCCATCGACGACCAAGAAATAATCCTACCCCCCCTCAGCGTCGGTGATACCCCCAATTGTCGCCAACTAGAAGCCATTAGCCACGATACCCAACCCCCCGCCCGTTATAGCGAAGCCTCCCTCGTAAAAACCCTCGAAAGTGAAGGAATCGGGCGACCCAGCACCTACGCCACCATTCTCGGCACAATTATCGATCGCGGTTATGCCCAAATGCGGAATAAAACCCTCATTCCCACCTTCACCGCCTTCGCCGTCGTCGGTCTATTAGAAAATCATTTCCCCGACCTGGTAGATCCCAAATTTACCTCGAAAATGGAGGAAACCCTCGACGATATCGCCACCGGTTCCGCCCAATGGTTGCCCTATCTCGATCGCTTCTATCGCGGCGAAAAGGGGCTAGAAAGCCAAGTCAAAGAGCGCGAGAGTCAAATTAACTCTAGCACCGCTAAATCGGTGATTTTAGAGGATTTACAGGCAACCATCAAGATCGGCAAATACGGTCCCTATCTGGAAGTCTCCCGAGGCGATGAAATCCTCACCGCTTCCATCCCCGCCGATTTAACCCCCGCCGACCTCAACCCCGAACAGGTAGAAACCCTGCTGCGACAAAAAACCGAAGGTCCGGACAAAATCGGTCTTCATCCCGACACCGGAGAGCCGATTTATCTGCTCGTGGGTAGTTACGGTCCCTACGTCCAGTTAGGAGATATCAGCGATGACAACCCCAAACCGAAACGCGCCTCCCTACCCAAAGGAGTCAAACCAGAGGATGTCACCCTCGAACAAGCAGTGGGTTTATTGGCACTGCCACGACTACTGGGAACCCATCCCCTCACCGGAGGCAAAATTAAAGCCAGTTTAGGTCGTTTTGGTCCCTATGTAGTTCAGGAAGAGGGCAAGGAAAAAGAATATCGTTCCCTGAAAGCCGGCGATGATGTCTTAACCATAACCCTCGATCGAGCTTTGGCTTTATTAGCCGAACCGAAAAAAACTCGCGGCACTCGTGGTTCTACCAAACCACCCCTAAAAGAATTGGGTAAACATCCCGACGACGGGGAATTGGTGGGATTGTACGAGGGTCCCTACGGAGTTTATATCAAACACGGCAAAACTAACGCCAAGATTCCTGAAGGAGAAACCGCCGAAACCCTGACTCTAGAACAAGCTTTAGTCGCCCTAGCAGCCAAGACAACCACTGCCAAGAAAACCACCACCAAGAAAACTACTTCTAGCACCACCAAAAAAACTACTTCCCCAGGTAGTAAAACTGGCAAAAGTAAGACGGTTTAGCGGTTAGTGGTGAGGCAATTTTCTCCCTGGTCAATTCCTCACCCTGATGCGAGGACAAATCTGGCTGGCTTTTTTGTCCTTGGCACCACTTTGACTAGGCTGATCCTAAGTAGGTAGGCGTTAAAACCTTATCAAGGGGGGCAGGGGGGATCAAACCCCCCTTATCAAGGGGGGCAGGGGGGATCAAACCCCCCTTATCAAGGGGGGCAGGGGGGATCAAACCCCCCTTATCAAGGGGGGCAGGGATCAAACCTACCTTATCAAGGGGGGCAGGGGGGATCAAACCTAAAATCCATTTTTAATTTAATTACAACCAGCTACTTATACCCCAAATTCCCCTACTGTAAAGCAATCGCCATCGCTTCTTGGGGAATTTGTCGGTAAATTGGTTTTAAAAATTGTTCTATGGCATCGGATTCGGGGGCAGCCAGGGGAAAATTGCCTAAAATGTCGAGAATGGTTTGATTTTCATTCCCCGGCGTAATTACAACGAGGGAGGGATCTAGCTCCTCATCGTACTGCCAAAAGCGATCGATAGCACTTTCGGGGGCAGTTTTTTCGACTGCTGCGGGGGGTTCACTGACTGCTAAAGGTTGATTATCAGAGGAATAGGAGCGTTTTTCGCGTAAAGCTTCCAGAATTTGGCTTTTGCTTCGGCCGCGCAGTTGCAAAAGCAGGAAGGGATCGACACTAAAACGATCGCCCAATTGATAATATACTGCTCCTATATGTTTGCAGGGGTTGGCTTGATCGGGACAGGTGCAACGGGAGCGAATATCAGCTAGGGAAAAGGGAAATAAATTTACCCCACTATCGATAAAAACACGCTCGATATGATCGGGCATTTGTCCCGTGAGTAATTGAGCAGAATAAATGGCTTTTTTGGAGAGAAGCTTAATAATATAATCCCATTCTTCATCACTAAAAGCCGCTAGGGATAAATCCACTATATAAGGTTCGGATTCACTGCCTTGTACTCTAGCAATAACTTGCGAGTCTTCAAAGTCAATACTTAAAACATTGCCCTCTCTAGCGTAGAGTCTAGCTCGTTCCAAGCGTTTTTTAAAGCGATAGGAATCGAGTAGTTCTAACCATTTTTGTACCCACCAAGTTTGTTCTGTCATTTTTTATTTACCCTACCGCTTATCAGCTTCGTTACTAACAAAAACACCAATTCAAAAAGGAAACACATCAGCCTCGAGGCCTGATTAAGAAAGGCTCATCAGGTATAGTCTGATCAATATAACAACAAATCAGACCCAAAAACGAAGCCCTCAACATTTTAACATAATACCATTTTTCTTTATTCGTGACAGGTATCCTACTCCCCTCTCCCAGAAAGGGGTTGGGGATGAGGGCAATTAACCATCTCTGCCATTACTTGAGAAAAATGGTATTAGTATTAAGATAAAATTATTGTAGTATCAACGGAAAGTGCGTAAAAAAACTTACTCCCAGGGATGTTACCAAAATGTCTAACGAAACCGTTACTTATAGTCTTGAATCCGTCCTCAAGGAAATCAAAGACAGCATCAAGGAAGTTAACCAAAAAATCGATACCTTGCAACAAGATATTAACCAGAAATTTGACAAAATCGACGAACGGTTAACTAAGCTAGAGGTAGGACAAGCAAAACTAACTGAGAAAGTCGATGGGATGGATAGAAGACTAGAAAAGCTGGAAGGAACCCAAAAAAATCAAGTTTGGACGTTAATTATTCTTTTAGGAGGAGCGATCGGAACAGCAGCGTGGCGCTCTTTCTTTTCTGGTAATCCTTAGAAATATTACTATAATTTCTCACTTTACGGTAGTTATGAGGGGAAATTAGCAGATGTGAAACTCAGGTTAAAAATCAGGGATATTTAACCCATCCTACCCCTAATTATGCTTTCCTCAACCATCTTTTTAACAATCGCCACAATGCCACGATAATCACCCCAATTAAAACTAAAGGAAACATAACCACCCCCAGAAAGAAAGCAACGATTAAGGGATATTTTCGGGTTTCTAATTGCCGAATTTCATCATCGCACTTTTGAACATATCCTGCTAACCCCAATGCTTGATATAATTCCCGCGACTGAAGAAATGCTTCTTTCGCTTCCGATATACGTTTGAGTTTATAGTAGGTAAGTCCCAGATTAAACCAAGCATTCGCTTCAACCCCCCGATCACCGATTTCCCGAAAGATTGCTAAGGACTGTTGACAAAACTCGATCGCTTTTTGGTATTCTCCTAGGGAATCGTAAACATTGCCTAAATTATTGTAGGATGCCGCTTCACCCCCCCGATCACCGATTTCCCGTTTGATTGCTAAGGACTGTTGATAAAACTCGATCGCTTTTTGGTATTCTCCTAGGGAATAGTAAACATTGCCTAAACCCATGTAGGAATTCGCTTCACCCCCCCGATCACCGATTTCCCGTTTGATTGCTAAAGACTGTTGATGAAACTCGATCGCTTTTTGGTATTCTCCTAGGGAATAGTAAACATTGCCTAAATTACCGTAGGAAGACGCTTCACCCCCCCGATCACCGATTTCGCGTGTGATTGCTAAGGACTGTTGATAAAACTCGATCGCTTTTTGGTATTCTCCTAGGGAATAGTAAACATTGCCTAAACCCATGTAGGAATTCGCTTCACCCCCTCGATCACCGATTTCCAGTGTGATTGCTAAAGACTGTTGATGAAACTCGATCGCTTTTTGGTATTCTCCTAGGGAACCGTAAACAGCGCCTAAATTATTGTAGGAATACGCTTCACCCCCTCGATCACCGATTTCGCGTGTGATTGCTAAGGACTGTTGATAAAACTCGATCGCTTTTTCGTATTCTCCTAGGGAATAGTAAACATTGCCTAAATTATTGTAGGAAGTCGCTTCACCCCCCCGATCACCGATTTCCCGTGTGATTGCTAAGGACTGTTGATAAAACTCGATCGCTTTTTGGTATTCTCCAAGGGATTTGTAAACATTGCCTAAATTATTGTAGGATGCCGCTTCACCCCCCCGATCACCGATTTCCCGTTTGATTGCTAAGGACTGTTGATGAAACTCGATCGCTTTTTCGTATTCTCCTAGGGAATAGTAAACATTGCCTAAATTATTGTAGGAAGTCGCTTCACCCCCCCGATCACCGATTTCCAGTGTGATTGCTAAAGACTGTTGATGAAACTCGATCGCTTTTTGGTATTCTCCTAGGGAATAGTAAACATTGCCTAAACTGGTGAGGGATGCGGTATATTTCCAGTTGGTTTGCTCCTCCTGTTGTTGGTAAACAGTGACTAATTCAAGGTAATAATCCGCTAGGGTTTGATAATACCCCCGTCGGGTGAGAAAATCATCGATAGCACGGAGAATATCAAAAGCATTGTCGTACTCGGTTAACTGATAGTGATGATAGAAAATTTCTAGGTAAGGTTGCACATCGTTGAGGATTTCCCAGGAGTCGGGTTGAGCAATAGAAAGATAATAGGCGATCGCTTTTTGGTGTAATTCCCTTTGATCGCCGGCTTTGTATTGTGCATATTCCCAAACTAAAGGCTGAAAACTAAAAATTCGCTGGCGATTTTCCTCTTTTTCTTCTAATAATGATCGTCGCTGTAATTCTCGCAGATCTGCCGTGATCTCGGACAGTGCGATCTCCGGGTAATTATCCATCACCGCTTTGGCTGCCGGAGAATCAAATTCTCGGCGATAAATGCTGGTTTTAGTGAATAATTCCTGCTGTCTTTGGCTAAGTCGCTGAAAACTAGCATCTAAAACTAAAGCAATTCCCACTGTCTCTTGACGATGGCTCCCCACCACCTGCGGATCGCTCAAAAGTTGCGATAAATTTCCTAATCCTAAATCCTCTAACCTTTCTAAACTGGGGTTTTGCGGAAATTCTGCTAAGATTAAATCCGCCACCAATCGCAGGAGTAATGGATGACCATCCACCCGTCGAGAAAAGTTCTCTAGATCCCCTGTTATTTGCGATTCCGCTAACAATTGCGCCCCTTCAGGAGGTTTCAAACCTTTTAGCTCAATCCAATGGTTAAAACCCCTAGTTTTTGGCTTTTCTCTGGTGGTGACTATAATTTTGCTGGTGTCACCTTTTTCTATCCAAGCAGTGAAAAACTGCTGATAAAATTCATTATTCCAAGAACCATCTTCCCCTAATAAACTCTCTAGATTATCGATAATAATTAGGTGGCGATGGCGTTGCAGTTGTCTGATTAAAGCTTCCTGTAAATCTTTTTCTTTTTCGGGGACAGGATAACCAAAGTCCGTCAGGAATTGGCGAGCTAAACCACTAAATCCCCCCAGATTTCCAGCTTCCCACCAAAAGCGTTTTGGGAATAAATCTTCATCGTCCCCTAGGGAAGGATCGAGGGTAATTTCCTCCTCAAAAATTTTGCTGGCTAGGGTAGATTTTCCAATTCCTCCAACTCCTTTGATGCCAATCATCGCAACATTTTGATCATTAAACCACTGCTTAATTTGGGTGATTTCCTCCTTCCTTCCCTGCCAATAGGCGAGACGTTTTCGAGCATTTCCTCCCTTGAAAATACCCCCCGATGGAGTTTCCAAACGGTTTAAAAGTTCCTCGGAAAGTATTAGATTTTTAGTCTCGATTTTGCCAATTAAATTTACTTTAGATTGATCCTGGGCCGTTGCCGATAGATTAATCTCGTTGGAATTAGTTTCTGAAGTCATGAGAAAAATTGGGGTTTTTCTTGAGATAAAAATTAGGATGGCTCTCTTGTCTTTCCTGTGATAAGTTTGATTAATAGATCGCTAGTTACTCTTTGTGTCCTTTGTGCCTTTGTGGTTCATCCTTCTCTTCTGGCAAATAGGGAATAATAAAATGTATTCAGTGATACATTTTACCCAACTAACCCAAGAGAGCCATTAGGATTTAGAAACTAACTGTATCAGCCTCAATTTTTCCTACCATTTTAACGGTACTATTATCATAAGCTGTGGCATTCATGGCGATATTTTCTTGATTGCCACTGTTGATAACTTGTTTAATTTGTTGTGCTAGGGTTTGGATTTCTTGGGCAAAATCGGGGTCTTTGAGCATTTCTACCTGTAAAAAAGGAACCACTTGCTGTTCAATCATTGCCTCGGATTTGGTTTGTTCGGCTGCCGCTAAAACCTTGGCTGCGGTGGGTTCCTTTTGTAACTTTTGCTTAATTTTTTGCCACAATTCTACACCTTTATCCATTGCTCCTTCCGTTAATTTACCGATAACAGCTTCAAAGGCGATTTTAGCGATTTCGGCGGCGGCTAATTCGGCTAACATAATTATCAATCGGGGGAATTTTTCGCCATTCTAGCACAACTATTTTGGGATGAAAGCAGGAAAGTCAATCACTCATCTTGTCGGGAATCAGCGTTCCTTTGATCCCCCCTTAATCCCCCCTTGATAAGGGGGGTGTTGATCCCCCCTTAATCCCCCCTTGATAAGGGGGGTGTTGATCCCCCATCCCCCCTTGATAAGGGGGTGTTGATCCCCCCTTAATCCCCCCTTGATAAGGGGGGTGTTGATCCCCCCTTAATCCCCCCTTGATAAGGGGGGTGTTGATCCCCCCTTAATCCCCCCTTGATAAGGGGGGTTTCGATCCCCCCTGTCTCTAGGTTCATAGTAGGGTTGATTCATGAATCAACCCTACCCTTGATAAGGGGGGTTTCTGATAATTTTTAACGCCTACCTACTTATTCCGATAAATCGACTAAAAACGTTATCAGATAAGGATTTGAGTGAATGAAACGATCCTAGTGTTCATTCCATGAGATTGTCGGCTATGCTTAAGAATTAAGACGATCACCTTCTTGTCGATGAGAAGCACGGCATAACTTAGCCGTTAGCTGGACTAAAAAGCCATGGCGCTCGAGTTCTGCGTATTTCCTGTTCCGAAGTTCTTAATGAGAGTAGATGAACTCGGAAACTTGAAGGCATAACTGCTTACATAGTATTCTTAGGTAGAAGAATAATGCTAAATAATTTTTCAACCTAAAAAAATTAAATTCAGGAAAGATGACTGCTCAATCTCTGTGGAAACCCCAAAAAGTTCACGTAAACCTACTAAGCCGCGTATCTGTGCTTCCCACATCATTAACTTGGTTTCAGACAAACTTTACTGGAATTTGGTTTGGCTGTTTCGAGTCTGACCATGAAATCCAGGATCATCCAGTAACAATGCTGACTCGATTCTATCCTGGTGGTTTTTTTCCGCTGCATGGACATCCCGGTGGTGAAGAGATTTTGGTGCTTGAAGGCAATTTTGCAGATGAAACAGGGGTGCATCCACCGGGTACTTATATGCTTAACCCCGAAGGCTTTATCCATCGCCCCTATAGTGAGGAAGGATGCCTGACTTTTGTTAAATTGCGGCAACATGGTGGTAAAACTCGCCAACAAGTGAGAACGAACATTTTCAATGGCTCCTGGCAAGCAGGTATAGTGCCTCAAATTAAGGTTCAACACCTCTATGAGCAAGCAGATTTCTCAGAAAAAGTCTGGATTGAGCGTTGGCTGCCCAACACTCAGTTGGTGAATGTTGTCGAAACTGAGATTAAAGAAATCTTTGTCATTGAAGGTACCTGGAGTGATGAGTTAGGTAGTTATCCAGTAGGCAGTTGGCTAAGATACCCCCCCAATTGCCCCTACAGTCCTTCCTCAACAACAGGTTGTCTCATTTACGTTAAAACCTATCCTGTTACTGATACAACCGCCAGATTTGTGGTGGGTGATGATTTCCAAGAGCCTGAAGCAACCATCTATGGGATTGAGGGTAGGACGTAGAGCCAAAAAAGACAGGCAGGGAGCCTGTCTAGAAAACCAAACAAATTTATCTATCAGTTGGCCACAAATAGGGAGTTTTTTGCGTCAAATTTCCAAGCAATACCATCGGGATCTCTGATGCGACTCCAATCGGCAAATTCTGTTTCGGATTTATTTTTCTTGTTTCTACCCAAAACGGCTGGGGTAACTCCTAAACGTTTAGCCAAATCCGCCAAACTCATCGATGAGATGGCTTCAGATACAGTGGTTAGTGATTCTTCCCTAACTTCTGATTCTGATTGGGATAAAGAACTGGCAGAACTGTTCAAACTAGGATTAATTATCTCCTCCGGTTCTTGAATTACCGTTTCTTGAACAGAGATTGCTGCGGTATTTTCTTCCTCTTTTTCCTCAAATAATTTACCTAAATTAGTCAGAGATTGGGAGGAGGAAATAACAGGAACCTCCGAGACAGAATTTTCGCTTTTCTCGGCGACAATCAGGGGGGATTTAGCCTCCTGCGATGGCTCTAAATTGGTCAGGGGAGATCTCGAGGCAGTAATCGCAGGAACTTGTTTTTCCCCTATTTCTTCTAAAGAGGGGTCACTCTCATCAAAAATACTACCCAGGGTACTGGCGGTGATAAAGTAATAGGCCATACCCTTATCGCCTACAGCTTTTTTTTGCGCCCCAAATTCCTCAGCTTTTCTGTCTAAAAATTGTCTGGCTAATTTGGCCGTGAGATTGGCTTTTGCCGATAGGTCAATCGGGGTGAGACAACCTTGATTGTCCTGTAAAAGTTGATTGAAATAGGGGTTAATCACCGTCGATAATTTTGACCAGCGATAGTCTTGCCACACCTTGACTGCCAGAGTTAAGAGGAAGACAAGTAGGATCAATGGCCAAGCGGTAAAAACAAGGATGATTAGCACCGCTAGGGGGATGATGAGGACGAGAAACCCCGCCGTTTGACGATCGATAATTTTTCCAGTCATAATTTCATAAGCTGCCAGAATTAAAATTTTTAATGGCTAGTTTGACTATCTCCTGCCATAAGTGTATATGACCAGTTTAGGCTTTATTGGTCACGCCGGTTAGTTCTAGTCGTTCAAACATGGCAAATCGTGCTTTCAGGGCCAGAGAATCATCAAGTTTTGTTAAAAAAACGGGTTTTTGATACTTTTGTTCTAAAGCTTTTTGGATTAACCAATCGGCTAAAAAGGGATTTTTGGGTAGTAGGGGACCGTGGGCATAGGTAGCGATCGCATTGTGGTAAAATGCTCCTTCATAACCGTCCTCTCCGTTATTTCCGTAACCAGTAATCACCTTTCCCAAGGGAGAAACGGTTTGTAAATAGGTACGACCCCCGTGATTTTCAAAGCCAATTACTAGCGGTTTTTCCCCAGTCATAGCCTTAATTTCCTCCGCTAAGGGAGAGGCAGTAATTTCAAAAACCACGTTACCGATACAGCGTTTTGCATTGGGACCGGGATGTTTACTTACTAGGTCTAATAATCCTAATCCTTCGATTCTTTGACCGAAAGCTGGTTCGTAATAATGCCCTAATAATTGTGGGGAACCACAGGTAAAAACCCCCGGTATTCCTGCCGATAATTGTTCTTTCATCGCCGCCGCTTTTTTACCCTGTAAATCGCGCATAACGATCTCCTGTTGCCGATCCTGCGCTCCACCCCCAACAATTATATCTACTTGATAAAATGTCTCGGCTTCTGTTTGAGCATCTAGGGGAATAATTGTCACAGGAATATCACGCCATTGACATCTTCTTTGGATAGTAATAACATTACCTCGATCGCCGTAGGTACTCATTAAGGTCGGATATAACCAGCCGATTTTTAGTTCTAGTTCTTGCATAATTTTTTAGTGGATTAGGAAATGGGGAAATGGGGGAATGGGGAAATGGGGAAATGGGGAAATGGGGAAATGGGGGAATTCAACTAACACCCTAACACCCCAACACCTAACACCAATCTTCACTCTTTTCTAATTTCTACAAAATCTTTCGACCCGTGAGAATCTCTCGTACTTCTAACATAGCAGAATAGGTGGGTAAAATATGTAAAGTTTCCTCATTTTTGGTGTTATTAAGGGCAATTTGGATCGCTTTTTTTAGATCGGATTCAACAATTAAATTAACGGGATAAGCGAGACTATCTTGACTATATTGTAAGCGTAAAGCCATGTCATAAAGTCGATCGCCCGTTACCACTAAAGTTGTTCCCAAACGGGTTAATTTTTCCGTATCCACATCCCAAATCCAAGAAACATCCGTCCCGTCGGGGATGCGATCATTGAGAACTAAGAGAGTAGTAGAAGACTTTTCTTTCTGTAAAATATCAGCCACTGCGCGAATTGTTTCATTCATACCCACGGGATTTTTAGACAGTAAAATTCTAACTTTTTTACCCTCAATTTCTAATTCTTCTGCTCGACCAAAAGCCGCTTTAAAACCCTGAACTGTCTCAAAAATTTCTCGATCTTTAATCCCTAATTCCTGGGCTACTAAACCCGCCGCCAAAGTATTATATTTATTATAAACACCGATTAAAATCTGCGGCCAATCGTGACTATGAAAAGCAGGATTACTCTTTTTAAAGCCACAACTAGGACAACTAAAATCCCCTAAATGGGAGAGATAAACTCCGCGATAATCCAAAGAAGCGCCACATTTAGGACAGTAAATAGAATCGACAGCGTGGGGAATTTCTTCTAGATATAATTCTGGCTCACTTAAGCCAAAATATACAACTCTTTGAGGCAGTTGTTGACCCAAATGGGAAAGGGTCGGATCATCAGCATTGAGAATTACTAAAGTATTGGTGGGTAGGGGAGATATGGCTCCTTGCCAACGGCGACTAATCGTATCCACTTCCCCATAGCGATCGAGTTGATCGCGAAACAAATTAAGAGCTAAAATAGCGCGAGGACGACAATCTTTTAAAACCAAAGGGAGAATATTTTCATCCACTTCTAAAATGGCATAATCAGCCTTTAAAGTGCCGAATAAATTGGCATCGGCTAATAAAGCAGTGATTAAACCATTAATTAAATTTGCCCCAGTGGTATTATGGGTGACTTTTGCCCCCTGACGCTCTAGAATAGTTCTTAGCAGTAGGGAAGTGGTAGTTTTTCCATTCGTGCCAACCACCAAAATTACCCCCCGTCGGACTTGCCCACAAAGTAGCGGTAACAAACGGGGATGGAGACGACGGGCAATTTCCCCCGGCAAGACGCTGGCGGCCCCTAAACGGAGTCCTTTAACCACAGCAGTAACGGTTTTAGCCACCGCTACGGCTATCCCTAAACGGATGCGATCAAACAATTGCATGAAGTGAGATTCTTATAGCTGTTTCGTGATTTTACCCCTAAAAGAAGACCAGTAAACGGGGTAAGTTCCCTAATTAGTCTCCCAGTGGGGGTAAATCTCAGTTTATTCTGGCTTTTTTTCTCCCCTAACAAGTTTTTTAATTGTAGTTCTGATCGGAAATTTTCTGCGTAATTCACTATAAGTAATTGTTGATTTTTCCTCAATCATAAACAGGAAAGCTTCTTGTGTAGAATTGTATTTTTGAGGATAGCGAGGACTGCTAGGGTGAATGGCGATTAAATTATAAAAATAAGAACCTTGGTTAAGAGAATGGAGGCGACGTAGATCGCTAGTGAGAAAAGGCGCAGGAGCGAAATAACGAAAGAAATGGTAGCCAATTTCTGCTAAAAATTCTTGCAATTGCTCAATTTTAAATCCATATTTTTCGTAATGGGGTGAACAAACTTCAATATATAACATGGGGTGATACTGTTTTAAAGTCTTCCTGGCTCCCTGAAGAACTTTAATCTCCATTCCTTCCACATCTATTTTAATAAAATCACACTGTTTTAGATGCAAATTATTTTCTATCCAAAAATCTAAGGTTGTGGAAGTAAATAGTTCTCCTTCCACCTCTGATGATTCAATAAAGCGGGTAGCTCCCATGTTTTTAGGGGCTTTTTTTATAGAAAATTTTTTTTGAGTATCACTAATAACATCAGTTTGTACTTGTACTAAATGTGAAACATTATTCAATCGCAGGTTTTCCAAGAGAATTTGATGAATTCCTGGACAAGGCTCAAAGGCAAATACCCGTCCTTCAGGGGATGATAAACGGGCCGCTAAAGTTGAAAAAGTGCCAATATTGGCACCAATATCAAAGCAAACATCCCCCGGATGAATCATTTTATCGTCGATTCCGGGATAAGCACTCGCCAAATCTCGCAGATTTTCCAATAAATTAGATGTCTTCGGGTCGAGACAATAAAATTTATCTTCAGGTGTATTAACCAGCTTTAAATTATCATTCATAAACTCAGGCTTGAAATATTTGAAAACATCATATTACGCTTCGAGAATTTTGTCAATATTTAAAGCCAATAGATTTCCAGAAAATGTAGCATCTGAGTTAAGTTTTAGCCACTTGATTACAGGGAAGTATTCTTACAGCAGTTATCTTAATAGTAGAATACGAAATTTTCTTTTTGGGGAGTCAGCAGACCAGAGCGCGGAGACGATGCCAAATATAGGTTACACTTCACCTTTAGGAGAAACGCTTAATCAACGTGATTGCCACTGCCATCAAATACAAAAAGCCTTTATCTGCCCCAGGGGTTCGTCTTTGAAAAAGACAGCCTATAATATAGGTAAGTTTGGGGCCGATTCTACCGCACACGACATTTCAGGGCTAGAGCTTATGGGTTTATTGACAAGATTGGGGATTTCACTGGGATTACTCGTTCTAGGTGGTACTGTGGGAGTGCTAGGAAATCAGTATTTAAGCAGAAAAGCGCCCCTAGAGGTAAATAAACCGCCGGCAATCCTCCCCGCTTCCCTCTCTCTCCCTGTTATTACCCAAACCGACGGCAATGTTAATTTTATCGCCCAGGCCGTGCAGAAAGTCGGGCCGGCGGTGGTGCGGATTGACTCGGCCCGGGAAGTGGCCGACCAAATTCCCGAAGAATTTAAACAGCCCTTTTTTCGGCGCTTTTTTGGTAATGAAGTGCCGATTCCCAGGGAGCATTTGGAACGGGGAACCGGTTCCGGGTTTATTGTTAGTACAGATGGACTACTTTTGACTAATGCCCATGTGGTGGAAGGGACAACCCAAGTAAAAGTGACTTTGAAAAACGGTCAAACTCATCAGGGTAAAGTCCTGGGGGTTGACAATATGACCGATGTAGCCCTGGTGAAAATTGAGGCGAAAAATTTACCGACGGTGACTTTTGGCAAGGCCGAAACTTTAATCCCCGGGGAATGGGCGATCGCTATTGGCAATCCCCTAGGCTTAGATAATACTGTTACGGTGGGCATTATTAGTGCCTTGGGCCGGACTAGCAGCGAAGTGGGGGTTCCCGATAAACGGGTTCGTTTTATCCAAACCGATGCCGCTATTAACCCCGGCAATTCCGGCGGTCCGTTGCTGAACGCCAAGGGGGAAGTTATCGGCATTAATACGGCAATTCGGGCCGATGCTCAGGGTTTAGGGTTTGCCATTCCCATCGAAACCGCCCAAAAAGTGGCGGGACAGCTATCTAGCAAGGGTAAAGCGGAACATCCCTACATCGGTATCCAGATGGTGACGCTAACCCCAGAATTACGGCAGCAATTGAATGAAACTAAAGAATTAAGCTTTAATATTGACCAAAATGAAGGGGTAATCGTCCTGCGAGTGGTGGAAAATTCCCCCGCTCAAAAAGCCGGAATGCAACCGGGTGATATCATCGAAACTGTGGCAGGAAACCCCGTTAAAACTGCTTCGGATGTGCAGCAAGGTGTGGAAACCAGTGCGATCAGTGGTAATCTGGAAATCGAGATTAACCGCAGGGGTAAACAACAAACTCTCACCGTTCAACCGGGGGTTTTTCCCAGCAAAACTAGCGAGTAAACTACTTTCAACCGGTCAAGGGGCGACCCCTTACCCTACACTGGGAGGAGAGAAAATAGCAGCGGAGCGATCAAAATTGAGGCAGCGGTTACAATTAAAATTATCAATTGGGCGCGGGGCTGCCCTTCTAATCGGTTTGCTGGGATTAACAGCCTGTCAACCTCCCGATCCGCCGAAAATTTCGCCGACAGAATCGCCTAAAATTGAGGAAACTGGCCGATTAATTCTCAATAATGCCACCTTAGAACAGGCTAACCCCTCCGGACAACCCCTCTGGAAAATTCAGGTCAAAAAAGCTACCTACACCCAAGACCAAAAAATCGCCCGTCTGGAAAATATCAAGGGTAATATCTATCAAGATGGGAAAGTAGTTTTACAGGTTAGTGCTGACCGCGGGGAAGTTTACAAGGAAGGACAGGAAATTCTCCTCAAAGATAATATTGTGGCTGTGGATCCCCGCAATAAGGCCATTATTAACGCGCCGGAATTGCGTTGGCTACCCAAGGAAGGTATTTTAATCTCCCCCAAAGGGATCAAAGGTAGTCATCTACAACTAGAAGCCAAGGCGCGCCAAGGACGCTACGACACGCGCCAAGAAAAACTAGAATTACAAGGTCAAGTGGTGGCTACCGCCAAGGAATCTCGTGTCGTCCTGCAAACCGAGCGCCTGTACTGGGAAATTCCTCAACAAGTCATTAGTACCGATCAAAAAGTCGCTTTTGATCGCTATATTGATAAAACTATTATCGATCGCCTTACTGCTATCGGCGGTCGTTGGGAAAGAAAAAATAATCAGGTTATCCTGCAAGAAAACCTCGAATATCGCTCTTTAGAACCACCTTTACAGATTTCTGGTTCTCAGGCAATTTGGAACTATCAAAATCGTACCCTAACGTCCGATCGCCCCACGGAAATTTTTCAATATCAAGATCAAATCGCTATTACTGGTAATCGTGTGGTGGTGGAATTAGGCAATCGCATCGCTTATCTCAAGGATGGGGTTAAGGGGATTAATCAGAAAACTGGGGCGCAATTGTATAGTCAGATCTTAACTTGGAAAATGTCGGAAAAAATTGTCGAGGCCGAGGGGAATATTATCTATGAACAACAGGAACCAAAATTTAATCTCACCGGCGATAAAGCGATCGGCACTTTAGAAGATAATAATATTGTTGTTACCAGTAGCTCGCCCGATCGAGTTGTCACCGAGATTTATCCCCGTTAACAGGGAAAATTGGCCAAAAAAAACTCTCCCCAGAAAAGGGAAAGAGGGGGGGTAAATATTTAAAACCTTACCATTTGAGCAGATTAAACTGTTCCATATCGATGGTGTCGCGGTTACGATAGATGGTAAGGATAATCGCTAAACCCACGGCTGCCTCGGCTGCCGCTACGGTAATCACGAAAATAGTAAAAATTTGGCCTCGGATATTAGCGGGGTCAAGATAGTTGGAAAAACCCATTAAGTTAATGTTAACAGAATTGAGCATCAATTCGATCGACATTAAAACCCGGACGGCATTGCGACTGGTGACTAAACCATAAAT
>NZ_SFBO01000063.1:0-5814 GCF_007095705.1 Microcystis sp. Msp_OC_L_20101000_S702 | reverse complement strand
AAAAAGCGTTAGATTTATTGGGAGTTTCCCTGATTTGTACCCAGTAACGGGGCGGCGGAAATTCTCTTAATCCCTTCTACAGCACAGGTTATGGCCTTTTGTCAACGGGGAAGTCCAGATATAAAAGTGATCGCTGCTTTTCCCGTTCCCTCAGTTACACCACCACCCTTTATTCCTAATTTAAAGTCAACTTCTTTGTAACCGTTCGGGGGGGGTCTGGCAAAAGTCTTACAGTCTCTAAACTCTAGCTCTCTTATGGGGTAAACCTTCAAGCTATCGCTAACTAACAGAAACCCGAAATTTGAGTTTTTATTAGAAAAAAAGTTAGCGATCATTTGTCAAGCAAGGGTTTCAGAATCTGGATTCGGTCAGGGATTTCCGAAAGTTCCAGAAGATCGATAATGACTCTACTAGCCTCAAGATAGCAAAAAAACCGGCGGGAAAATCTCCCCACCGGGTCAAAAAGGCAAAAGTAAAGAATTATTTCTGATCAGCCTTTTTGCTTGACTTATCACCCATTTTGTACTTACGCAAGAAGCGATCGACCCGGCCCTCCGTATCAATCATCTTCTGGGTTCCCGTATAAAAAGGATGATTACCAGACCAAACCTCCACATGAATTTCTGGTTTGGTCGAACCCACCGTCATCACCACTTCACCATTACAGATCACCTTAGCTTCCGGATACCAAGTAGGATGAATTTTTTTCGGCATAATAAACCTCTCTATTAACCTAACGTTTCGAGTATTGAGGCGCTTTACGCGCTTTGTGAAGACCGTATTTTTTCCGTTCCTTCGCCCGGGGATCCCGAGTCAGATAACCTTCACTCTTGAGGGGAGGACGATTTTCCGGGGCCAATTGACATAAAGCTCTAGCGACACCCAATTTCACCGCGTCCGCTTGGCCGGTCAAACCACCGCCCTCGGCCTTAACGATGATATCATACTCGTTTTCCAGTCCCAAAGTCTCCAGAGGAGCCTTGATCGTCTGGATATAGGTGGGAATGCGGTTAAAGTGGGTTTCCCCATCGCGACCGTTAACGGTAATTGCCCCCGTCCCCGGCACCAGACGCACGGAAGCGACCGCCGATTTGCGTCGTCCCGTTCCCCAATAAACTACCTTATTTTTACTGTCCGTGGCTTGCATTGACTTAATTTCCTCCTGCGGGAATCGTATTAATCGCTAAAACTTCCGGTTGTTGTGCCTGATGGGGATGTTCCGCACCGGCATAAACTTTCAGTTTCGTGAACAATTTCCGACCTAAGCTATTTTTCGGGAGCATTCCCTTAACAGCGTGTTCGATAATCCGTTCGGGAATGCGTTTTTGCAGTTTATCGAAGCTTTCTACCTTCATACCACCCGGTCTGCCGGAGTCGCGGCGATAAACTTTCTGTTGGCGTTTTTTGCCCGTTACCGTCACTTTTTCAGCGTTAATAACAATGACAAAATCCCCCGTATCCAGATGGGGGGTGAAGGTGGCTTTATTTTTGCCCCGTAGAATCATCGCGATTTCGGTGGCCAGACGACCTAGACGCTGATCGGCCGCATCAATGACGTACCATTTCTGCTCTAGAGTCTCTAAATTTGGTAGCGGTGTTTTGTTCATGGTCAGTTTGCCTTGCTTTACAAAAATAAACTTTGAATCTCTATGCTCGGAAATAATAAAGAGGCTGAGTCTCGCACCAGACGCTATCGGCAAAGGGAAAATCGGCGTAACCCACCCGCAGTAAACATAGTCCTTTAGCTGGTGCGGCGTATTTGACCAATTCTCGGCGCTGATTGACCCAGATGTCGGTAAAGTTTTCTAGCGATCGCTCACCAGTTCCCACCTCTACCAACATTCCCACCAATAGCCGCACCATCCCGTACAAAAAGCCATTGGCTTGAATTTCCATCTGTACAAACGGCCCTTGACGGTAGCATTCCACCCCCTGTACTTCTACCCAGGAATGGTCGCGACTAGAGTTAGCACGGTGAAAGGCGGCCAGATGGTGCTTGCCCAATAGGGGCCGTAAAGCCCTGGCCATCAAATCGGCATCGAGGGGACGATGGTAGTAGTGCCAACTAAAGGGGCTAACAAAGAGATTGGGGATGGGGTCGGTATAGAGGGTGTAACGATAACGTCGCCAGAGGGCCGAGAAACGGGCGTGCCAGCGATCGGGAACCTGGGCCGAGGCCCGAATGACGATATCGTCATCTAGCCGAGCATTGAGAACCTTGGCCCAATGGGCAGCTGGGATCGGACTTTGCTGCTGGAAATGGGCAACTTGGGCGGCGGCGTGAACACCGCTATCGGTACGTCCGGCCCCGTGCAGAGTGACAGCATGACCGAGAATATCGGCCAGAGCCTTCTCGATTTCCTCCTGCACGCTCCTGTGATGGGGTTGCCGTTGCCAGCCGTGGAAATTAGTTCCCACATACTGGATAACTAGGGCGATCCGCGACTGGGGGCAAGCTGTCATCGTTACATCAGTTCGATAATCGCCATGGGGGCATTATCCCCGCGACGGCGCAGGGTACGCACGACCCTGGTATAACCGCCGTTACGACTGCCATAACGGGCTTGTGCGCCTTCAAAGAGGGCGTGAACCAGTTGTTTATCGTAGATGTAGCCCATAGCTTGGCGACGGGCGCTCAGGGAACCGTCTTTAGCTAGGGTGATAATGTGGTCTACCTCTGCTCGCACCGCTTTCGCTTTCGCTAGGGTGGTGGTGATCTGACCGTGGCGAATTAGCTGGGTGGCCAAGCTGCGCAGCAGTGCCTTTCTTTGGTCAGCCGGCAGACCCAATTGAGGCACTTTACACCGATGTCTCATGGTATTTTCCTGGAATTGGGTTTACTTGCTTTTTTCTTGGGGTAGGGTGATGCCTAACCGTTTTTGTAGGGCTTCAATGACTTCTTCAGCCGATTTCTGCCCAAAGTTTTTGATTTCTAAGAGATCTTCTTGGCTGTAATCGAGGAGGTCGGCTACGGTGTTGATCTGCGCTCGCTTCAGGCAATTGTAGGCGCGCACGGATAATTGTAGTTCCTCGATCGGAATTTGGTTTTCTTGGTTGATCTCTTGGTCGTCAAAGTTACCGGAGGATTCGAGGGCGTTGAGATCCTTGAGCGGGTTAAAGAGATTAACCAGCATATCGGCCGCTTGGGAAAGGGCTTCTTTGGGGTTAATGCTCCCGTTTGTCCAAATTTCTAAGAGCAGACGATCTCTAGCTTGACCGCTTTCGGAACGGATATCTTCGACGCTGTAGTTGACTTTGGTTACGGGCATAAAGATAGAGTCGATTTGCAGAAAGTCGAGCGAAGTGGCTTCTTCTTTACTGCGATCAATTGCCCGGTAGCCTTTGCCTTTTTCCACGCGAAATTCCATCTCTAGCTTGGCCCCTTCGGCTAGGGTGGCGACGTACTGATTGCGATCAACTATCTCGATTTCTGAGGGTAAATCGAATTGTGCCGCCACTACTGTCGCCGGCCCAGTTGCCACTAAACGCCCGATCTGGGTTTGATTGGTGTAGCTTTTCAGGATGATTTCTTTCATGTTGAGCATGAGTTCCATCACGTCCTCGCGTACCCCCTCGACGGTGGCAAATTCGTGATTGACTCCCGCGATCCGCAGGGCCGTCACGGCCGCCCCTTCCAGATTGGAAATGAGAATCCGTCTCAGGGCATTACCTACGGTTGTACCCTGGCCTCTTTCCAGAGGCTCTAGTACAAATTTACTGTACTGACTCTGATTCTTGTAAGTTTTTGCTTCTACACACTCGATTTGAAATTGCGCCACCGATTGACCTCCCTTGTTCAGTTTTCAGTTATCAGTTATCAGTTATCAGTTTTCTTTGGCTTTCAGCCTTTAGCTTTTTGCTCAGATGGTCTTTGACGACCCGATTCTGCTGCTGATGCGCTCAAAGCTAACGGCTGTCGGCCTCAAGATCCCTGTCACCTGAAAAAGCTGTTCACTGTTTACACTCTCCGGCGTTTGGGAGGACGACAACCATTGTGGGGGATGGGAGTCACGTCCCGGATCAGGGTGATTTCTAATCCTGCTCCTTGCAGGGCCCGGATTGCGGTTTCCCGTCCTGCCCCGGGGCCGCTCACCATCACCTCTAGTTGACGCATTCCCTGTTCGATCGCTCGGCGGGCGGCGTTATCGGCGGCGGTTTGGGCGGCGAAAGGGGTTCCTTTTTTGGCTCCTTTAAAACCACTCGATCCCGCCGATGCCCAAGAGATCACATCGCCTTTGGTATCGGCGATCGTGACAATGGTGTTGTTGAAGGTCGATTGAATGTGAGCGACTCCGGTAGGAATATTTTTTTTCTGTTTTTTCGGTCCGGTTTTTTTGGTTGGTCGCGCCATAGTTTTTCTTGATTGGGGGATATCGCAATGAATAAAAAATTATTTCTTGGAGGGGGCTTTTTTCTTCCCTGCCACTGTCACCCGACGACCGCGACGGGTCCGCGCATTGGTTCGCGTCCGTTGCCCGCGCACGGGTAATCCTAGCCGATGCCGACGACCTCGATAGGTGCCGATATCGGCGAGGCGTTTGATGTTCATCGCCTCCCAGCGTCTCAAATCCCCCTCGATTTGATAATTTGTCTCGATATAAGTCCGTAGCGCCGCCACGTCTTCATCGCTGAGATCCTTGACCCGAGTGTCAGGGTTAACACCCGTCGCGGATAAGACTTCTTGGGAACGCGATAGACCCACTCCGTAGAGGTAGGTCAGGGCGATTTCCACACGCTTATCGCGAGGTAGGTCTACACCAGCTATCCTTGCCACGCTTTTTTTTTCTCCCTATGAACGATTTTTTTTCCAAAAACGACTACAATTAACGGTAACGATTCTCTGCCCCAAGACAGTGACTTTGGTGGATTAACCTTGTCTCTGCTTGTGTTTGGGGTTAGAACAAATTACCATGACTCGACCGCGCCGACGGATGACGCGGCACTTTTCGCACATTTTTTTGACAGACGCTCTAACTTTCATGCCTAACTATTTTGGCAACACTGCAAGCTCATTATTATATCAGATTTCTTTTACTCGTGTCACCTATTTTTTTTAAATAAATTTGGCTGCTTATTAGGCTTTTTGGCTTCTCTGCCCCTATTTATCGCTATTTTTTTTGATTTTTCAGGCGATAGGTAATTCTGCCTTTGGTTAGGTCGTAGGGTGTGAGTTCCACTTTTACTCGATCGCCAGGGAGGATTTTGATATAATTACGGCGGATTTTGCCGGATATGTGAGCTAAGACGTTGAAACCGTTATCTAAATCCACCCTAAACATGGCGTTAGGCAAAGATTCCGTGACGGTTCCTTCCATTTCGATGAGATCTTGTTTAGACAAAGTTAATTCCTCAATTTCACTGGGGACAATTTATTTAATGATTCGGAGCTCTCTTGGGTTTGGTGGTTAAAATGTATTCTAAGATACATTCCTCCCAGCGGGGGGGTGGAACGAACCACAAAGACACAAAGGACACAAAGATTGATCGATCATATAGTAAGTTAAACTTATCACACAGAACCTAGTAGGAGAGCCGATTCGGCAGCAGCAACCGTGCTGTCACCACAGTTCCCCCAGTATAGCTTATCAGTGATCAGTGATCAGATGTGAGTTTTCAGTTCACAGCAAAAAAGCGCCCCATCTTCCCTCTCCCATCTCCTGACTCCAGCCTCCACCCCCATCTCCCCACTACTAGGCAGTATTGTAAAGTTTTGTAAAAAATATATGCAAATGACTGCAAACAACTGCTAATATGGTTAGTACAAGTTTACATTGCAGTTCACATGAAACTATCAGATTATGCTAAGAAAAAAGG
>NZ_SFBO01000062.1:0-13984 GCF_007095705.1 Microcystis sp. Msp_OC_L_20101000_S702 | reverse complement strand
TTCGAGGGACTGGTAAAATTAATGGTAGATGCGGATTTAGCGGCTTTGGGGATTAATCTTAATAACGGTGGTGATAGCGGACAGTTATTAAAAGATTTGGCTTATCTTCGCAATCGTTCGATGACAACTGTGGATTAAAGAGGTAAAAATATGCTGAATTTAAGCGAACAAAGAATCGTTGTCACCGGGGGGGCTGGGTTTTTAGGTCGGCAAGTAGTTAATCAATTAATTGCAGCAGGGGCAAATCCCGAAAAAATTACAATTCCTCGGTCTAAAGATTGTGATTTAAGAGTTTGGGAAAACTGTCAACGTTTAGCCAACGAAGAAGATTTAATTATCCATTTGGCTGCCCATGTGGGAGGTATCGGTCTTAATCGGGAAAAACCCGCCGAATTATTCTATGATAATTTGATGATGGGAACCCAATTAATTCACGCTGCCTATCTAGCAGGAGTGCAAAAATTTGTCTGTGTGGGGACAATTTGTGCCTATCCAAAATTTACTCCAGTACCTTTCCATGAAGACGATTTATGGTCAGGATATCCCGAAGAAACCAATGCGCCTTATGGTATCGCTAAAAAGGCTTTATTGGTACAATTAGAGTCCTATCGTTTGCAGTATGGTTTCAACGGAATTTATCTTTTACCGGTGAATTTATACGGGCCGGAGGATAATTTTGATCCGGGTAGTTCCCATGTAATTCCTGCTTTAATTCGCAAGGTTTATGAGGCACAACAACGGGGGGATAAACAACTTCCTGTCTGGGGAGATGGTAGTCCAACCCGGGAGTTTCTCTACTCCACCGATGCAGCGCGAGGCATTGTCATGGCCAGTCAATTCTATAATGAATCAGACCCGGTTAATCTTGGTACAAATTATGAGATTTCTATCAAAGATTTAGTGGAATTAATCTGTGATTTAATGGGTTTTGATGGCGAAATTGTTTGGGAAATAGATAAACCGAATGGTCAACCGCGACGCTGTTTAGATACAACCCGCGCTCAGGAAAAATTCGGTTTTGTTGCTCAAATGGAATTTAAAGAAGGTTTGCAAAAAACCATTGAATGGTATCGGCAAAACGCCGCCTAGTCTCGATAGCTGGTGTGTTAGATTAATAACTAACACACCAGATTCTTTTAAGCTTACTGACCGGTAAAATCAGAACGAAGGGTTAATTTTAAATCTTCCTTGGGGTTAATTGACAATAATTCCACCGATTCTCCTCGTAATAACCAGCCGGCTAATACTTCTAATCCTCCTCCTCGTATAATCTCGCTAACCGGTTGGTCAGAGATAAAGGAAGCGAGGACAGAAGCGGCGGATTTTCCTAATACTGCACCCTGGATAATTTTATCGGGGTTAACTCCTTTAATTATCCTTTCTAGACGAGTGAAAACTGCCGAAATAGCATCAATAGATTTTTCTTGGGGTTGAGGGGTTTTTAAAAAGATTTTTTGGGATAGAAAACGGGAACCTTGACCGTCAGGTTTAATTTCTCCGATAATCTGACTACCATCGGGAATAATTGTCTGTCCTTGGGAGTTTTTAATATTATCGGTTACGGTCAGAGATAAAGAAAAAGTTTCCTGTTTGGTTAAAAGAATTTTTTCCCCTTGCTCGTATTTTACAGGGATATCTGTGCCAGCAGGAATTAATCGATCATTCCCCAAAGGAATCGGTTTAATCTGGTTAATCGGGGCGAATTGACGTGCGATCGCAGGAGTCAAGGAAAGGGAGACCACAACGAAAGAAGCACTTAAAAGCATTGTTAATAGGGTCAGAGGATGATGACGACCCTGCTTTTGAAAATTTAGCATCTTACCCTTGAGTTTCCTAGTGGGAGCGAGTTAAAGATAGAGACGAAAGCGGAAAAAAGTTTGTTTCCAAGCAAGAAAATGTGGGAAAAAGGAGAATTTTAGCAAAAAAATGACTGAGATTTTCGAGTAATTGCCAGTTATTAGTTTATTTGGTCTATTGGAACGCCAAAACTCTTGATTTGTCCGCAGTTCTTAGTTTGGCACGGTTAATGGAGAACAAGAACTATTTATGATAGGATTATAGGTTCAATCCTATCAAAAAAAATCACCCGATCGAATTAGAATCTGTGAAAAAATGTAACAATTGTGACAAAAAACTGAAGAAACCTCTGATCGGGTTGCCACCGATCCCAAACTCAGGACAAGGGGTCATCTAAACCTGGCCCCACAGAAACGGCACACCTTCGCTTTCGGTTGAATTAACTCAGCACAATGAGGACAAGGAACCCTATCCCTGTCCTGTGATCGAACAGAAACAGTTCTCTCGCTATTCCAAGTCACGATCAACCCAAAAAGAGCCACTAGCACCCCAACTGCTGGATTAAAGGCCATCATTACAAACCCAAAAATCAGCATACTCAAACCAATAAATTTATCCATAAGCTCCTCTTGTAGATAACCTTGCTCATAAACCCGAACCACCCCCAATGCCTATGAGCCAAATCACACATCGGCCACCCTACCTCAGAAAGATGAGAAATAAGCCAACTAAAGATAGAAATAGAGAGAGTGAAAGATTGCTAGACTCACAGAGGTGGATAGCTAAAAAAGTCTCGCCTCTAACCCCATAATGACACAATTAACTTTAAGTTTTGCGATCAAGTAAGCCAAAAATATTCTCCCCCATCACCCGCGAACCGGATGCTGTTGCTAAAATAATCTTCATAGGGGAGAGCGCGGGAAGTTTCCAAATATCATCCTTTTTGTCCTGTACTTAGGAGTAGATTATGTTTACTAAACTTAATAATTTGTGGAATCAGTTTTTCAGGAGATCAAGAAGGATTAATGATAAACCATTAAATAAAGTAAGTTTATTGGTAATAATAATTGTTGATATTTTCATCTTAGTTAATGTTTTTACAGGATTAGATGATATTAGTAGGTGGCATTTAAGCCCCCAACAAGTATATCCTTGTTACAGCGCATGGCAAAGTTACAAGAAAAATAATAGTCCAGATAGAGATTATGATTTAATTACAACTTTTTTAGTTGATTATAGAAATAATTATCAAGATGAAGAAATAGGACATTTAGGTAAAGTTTCTCCAATTTGTTTGCAATATGCTGATATTAAAAATAAGTTAAATAATAAAGAAAATAAAACTTTATTAAGTAAAATACAAACAAAACAAGATAATATTAATATACTAGAAAATAATAATAGAATTATTAGAAGTCAATATGATTCTACCCTATTAGAGAAAATTGCTGGACAGTCTGCCAACAATTCGATAAACTGGGTAAAAGCGGAAGAGGCAAAACAGAAACTAGAGGAAAATAATAAAAAAATATCAAAAATCAAAGAAGAAATTGTTAAGCTAAAAAATGAACTACTACAAAAACCATCGAGTCAAAATTTACTTGCTTTCATGAGAAATGAAAGTAAATTTAATGATGTGGAAGCTGGTTATAAAAATGCGTCTTTTTGGTATCCTAGCATTCAATTAGGTTTTCAGGTTTTATTTTTAGCACCATTAATAATTATTGCGT
Organism: Microcystis sp. Msp_OC_L_20101000_S702; assembly: GCF_007095705.1. Taxonomy (NCBI): domain Bacteria; kingdom Bacillati; phylum Cyanobacteriota; class Cyanophyceae; order Chroococcales; family Microcystaceae; genus Microcystis; species Microcystis sp. Msp_OC_L_20101000_S702. The sequence continues at coordinate 10,457 of NZ_SFBO01000062.1, read as the reverse complement.
TATTAGTGAATCAGTATGCCCAAAGTCGCGGCTATGGTTTAATAGCGTTAATTAGTTGGCATTTATTAGTTATTTTCTTCATTCCTTTAATTTTCAAAGCTTTTGAATTTTTGCAAATTGGTATTATTGCACAATTCATTTTTGATATTATCGGTGCTATCTTTGGAGGTTTAGTATTTTTAGTTCAATATGTTTATATTCTGTTAATCCCTTTGTTCGGTTTTGCTGTTATTAAATTTTTGCAAAAGTTTGTTTTTAATACCAAGTCTCAAGCAGCAAAACGAGTACAAAAATCACAATGTATTAACTGCGCTAAAACGATTAAAAATCAAGATGCTCATTGTCCCCATTGCGGTTATTATCAATATGTAGAATGTCATCATTGCCATGAGTTAACTTATAAAAATTTACCTTATTGTTATCATTGTGGTACTGCACAAACTTATGATAGTTAATAGTCCCCAAGCTACCGAAACGAGCAAAGAGAGAACCGCCACTTTATCAACTAATCAATTATGGATTTACTCGAATACCAAGCCAAGGAAATATTTGCTCAAGTCGGCATCCCCATTTTACCTTCCCAACCAATCCACGAACCGGGGGGACTAAAAAGATTAAACATTCCCTATCCGGTCGTGCTAAAGTCCCAGGTACGAGCGGGAGGACGGGGAAAAGCAGGAGGAGTAAAATTTGTCGCTAATACCATTGATGCGATCGCTGCTGCCCATGCTATCTTTCATTTACCGATCGCCGGAGAATATCCAGAGGTAATCTTAGCAGAAGCCAGGTATAATCCGCAACAGGAGATATTTTTAGCCATTTTACTCGATTATCATCTGCAAAGACCAGTTTTACTCGGTGCGAGTCAAGGGGGGATGGATGTGGACAGTTTACTGGCAACCATGCAAAAAGTGGTCATTGAAGAGAGATTTTCCCCCTATCTCTGTCGGCAATTAGCCGTATCTATGGGTTTAAGAGGGTCTTTGATCGAGTCTATCAGTCAAATTCTCGAAAAAATGTATAGTCTCTTTGTCAGCAAAGATCTCGATATTATCGAGATTAATCCCCTGGGTATCAACGAAGCTGGGGAAGTGATGGCCCTAGATGGCAAAATAAGTGTTAATGATGCCGCTTTAGCTAGACATCTCGATCTTCTGGCCCTGACCCCTCCCCAATTACAATCCCCTTGGTCGATAATTGATCAAACCGGCCAAATAGCCGTGATCAGTAATGGCCAGGGTTTGATGTCCACTGTCTGGGATGCCTTGGCAGGCAAAGGGGCAAAACTAGCAGCCTGGCTTATACTGGAGGAAAGACTAGAATTAGAGCAATTAAACGAGCAAATAGAGGCCGGTCTGCAACAATTCCAACTATTGGCCGATTTAAAAGTGGTTATCGTTGATATTGTCAGTTATCCCGACTTTGGCCAAAAAGCGATCGAGACTATTAGCAATTACTACCGCAGTTATAGCCCATTATCACCCAGCCGGGGCAGTGGTGAACGAACGATCCGGGCCACCCGACAGGAAAGACAAACCTTGGAACCCCGATCTTTTCTCAATCCCACCCTACCACAAATAATTTTTCGCGTCCTAGCTGACAGCAAAGCGATCGATCTCAGTCAGAGTTTAGCTGATGTTAACTTTCATTGGTTAGAGTCTTTAGAAGAGGTGGTCACTGCAGCCATTAAATTAGCCTAGAATCAGTGATCAGTTATCAGTTATCAGATGTGAGTTTTCAGTTCACAAGGGACGAATCTAAAACCTTTGACTCTTGCCTTCAGAAGCGGATTACTGTTCACTGATTACTGTTTACTGATCACTGATTATTGTTTACTGATTACTGAAACAACTCCCAACACTTAATATATGAAATGGACAGATAAAGATCAGATAATTATGCAAGGGATCGATCGACCCCTAGGCAAATATTATGCGGCACGATTGAAAGCTCAGGGAACCTGTTTAGTAGCGGGGGTGGCTAGTGGCCACGGTGGTGAGATAATCGCAGAGATACCAGTGTTTGATCTAGTGGCTGAGGCCGTTGCTGAAGCCGGAGAAATCAAGACCAGTTTAATTTTAGTCCCCCCCAATCAAGTCCTAGATGCGGCCTTAGAAGCGATCGCAGCAGCCATCCCCCAATTAATTATCGTCACCCCCGGAGTTCCCCCCTTGGATCTGGTGGAATTATTAAAGATAGCTAGTACCACCGGAACATTAATTCTCGGCCCCGGCAGCCAGGGTGTGATTATTCCCAATTATCTTTGGTTGGGTATTTGTGAACCGAATTTTTATCAATCGGGGACAATCGGTCTGATCACCCGCGGCGATCGCATAGGGGATGAAGTGGCGAAAACTTTAACAGCAGCCGGGTATGGTGAATCTATGGCGGTAAATTTGGGGACTGACGGCATTATTGGCTCCAATTTGTCCCAATGGTTGCAGGTTTTTGAGGAAGATGACAATACCGAGGCAATTCTCCTCGTCAGTCAGGTGGGGGGAAAGGCCGAAATCGAGGCAGCCAAATATATTGCCTCGGCAATTGAAAAACCAGTGATTGCCTATCTTGTCGGGTTAAATGCATCGATTGAAACCAATTTCGGCGATACAGAAACAATTATTTCTAACCAACTTTCCTACTCTGTTGCCGCTAAGAATACCAGAAAAGATAGCTTACGTCATTTTCAAGAAGCTGGGGTGACAGTGGTAGAAAAATTAGCCGATTTACCTGCCTCTTTAGCTAAAGTCTTGTCCTGAATTTGACCCCATTGCTCCAATAATATTTATAATCAGACAATATTCTGTCAAAATAAGCACCTAACAGGATGTTTCACCCCATCCAGGGGATTTTCGATGACAATTCCTGAGAGCTACTATATCATGGTAGATCACCTGTGATTCCTCAGACCGGCCAAGATAAAGACGGCAACAGGCAAAAATTAGGAAAAATCAGCGACAATCGAAACGGCAAGATCAAAAAAAATTCTATTCTAGATTGACCCTTTCAGCAGACCAACTATCCCACCCTTCTAGACAACGACCCTAAGGATAACTTCTATGGCGCAACAAAATAGCCTAAAAACCGACAATATACACCAAATCGATCCCTATTGGGGTCCCCCATGGCTCGTAGAGGAACGGGACGCTTGCGGAGTCGGTTTTATTGCCGATGTGCGCGGTTCTGGCAGCCATCAACTGATTGAACAGGCCCTTTTAGCCTTAGGTTGTTTGGAACACCGGGGAGGCTGCAGCGCCGATCAGGATTCCGGGGACGGTTCCGGTATGATGACCGCTATCCCCAGAGATGTCCTCGCTCCTTGGTTCGCCGAAAATGGCTTAAATATGCCGGAATCTGAGCGACTAGGGGTGGGGATGGTCTTTCTTCCCCAAGCGGCCCAAGAACGAGCCGAGGCTAAAGCACATATCGAGGAAATTGTCAATAAATATAATATTAAGATTTTAGGTTGGCGCACTGTTCCCGTCCGTCCCCAAGTCCTCGGAAGACAAGCAAGGGAAAATCAACCCTACGTCGAGCAAATTCTGGTGACTTCCCCCGATTTAGCCGGTTCTCAATTCGATCGCCTACTCTATATTGCCCGTTCTGAAGTCGGTAAGCAACTGGCCGATGATTTCTATTTCTGTTCCTTTTCCTGTCGCACCATTGTCTATAAAGGGATGGTACGGGGCGAAATCCTGCGAGAATTCTATCTAGACCTGCAAAATCCCGCCTATAGCAGTCAATTCGCTATTTATCACCGACGTTTTAGCACCAATACCCAACCGAAATGGCCTCTCGCTCAACCGATGCGTTTATTGGGTCATAACGGCGAAATTAACACCCTTTTGGGCAATATTAACTGGATGTCGGCCCGGGAACCCGCTTTAGAAACCCAAGGTTGGACCCACGAAGAATTACAATCCCTGACTCCCATTGTTAACCCCGCTAACAGCGACTCCTATAACCTCGATAGCGCCCTAGAATTATTGGTGAGAACCGGCCGCAGTCCCCTAGAAGCGGCTATGATCCTAGTGCCGGAGGCCTACAATAATCAGCCGGATTTACAGAATTATCCCGAAATTATCGACTTCTACGAATACTATAGCGGTTTACAGGAACCCTGGGACGGTCCGGCTTTACTGGTCTTCAGTGACGGGGGAATCGTCGGCGCTTGTTTGGACCGCAACGGTTTGCGACCGGCCCGTTATAGCATTACTAACAACGGTTATATCGTCGTTTCCTCGGAAGCGGGAACTATTCCCCTCGATGAAACCACCATTATCGAAAAAGGTCGTCTCGGCCCCGGTCAAATGATCGCAGTTGACCTAGAAAAAGGCGAAATTAAGCGTAATTGGCCGATTAAACAGGAAATTGCCCGCTCTAATCCCTACGGTGAATGGGTGAAATCCCAACGCACCTTTATTGACAAAGAAACAGCGATAGACATTCCCACCCCTAGTAATCTCCTTCCCCTGCAAACCGCTTTCGGTTATACTGCCGAAGATGTGGATATGATTATCGTCCCCATGGCAGAACAGGGAAAAGAACCGACTTTCTGTATGGGTGATGACACTCCCCTAGCAGTCCTCTCCAGTAAACCCCATCTTCTCTACGATTACTTTAAACAACGTTTTGCCCAAGTTACTAACCCCCCCATCGATCCTTTACGCGAAAGTTTAGTCATGTCCTTGACTATGTATCTAGGACGACGGGGCAATATCCTTAAATTAGGGGTTGATGACGCACATTTACTGAAATTAGACTCTCCTCTGCTCAATAATGCGGAATTAGTCAAAGTTAAAACCTCTAGCTACAAAACAGCCGAACTTTCTACCCTTTATGATCTGACCACCGGACCGGGGGGATTAGAAACCGCGATCGCTAATTTGTGCGCTGAGGCCGCCAAGAAAGTAGCATCGGGAGCAGAAATTTTAATTCTCAGTGACAGGACTGCTTCTATTGACGAAAAAACTAGCTATATTCCCCCTTTATTAGCTGTTGGTGTCGTCCATCATCACCTGATTCGCTCACACTTGCGTTTAAAAGCTTCGATCGTTATCGACACGGCCCAATGTTGGAGTACCCATCACTTCGCTTGTCTAATTGGTTATGGCGCTTCCGCAGTCTGTCCCTATCTTGCGTTAGAAACGATCGCCCAGTGGTGGATCGAGCCAAAAACTCAGAAATTGATGGAAAATGGCAAATTAGAAGCTATTAGCCTCGAAAAAGCCCTAATTAATTACCGCAAATCCGTAGAAGCAGGATTACTGAAAATCCTCTCGAAAATGGGTATTTCTCTCCTATCTTCCTACCATGGGGCGCAAATTTTCGAGGCGATCGGATTATCGGCAGATTTAGTTAAACTAGCTTTTAACGGTACTACCAGTCGCGTCGGGGGTTTAAGCATTGCTGAGGTGGCCCAAGAAGCGATCGCATTCCACAGTAAAGCTTTCCCCAATCTTACCGCCAAAAAACTAGAAAACTACGGTTTTGTCAACTACCGTCCGGGGGGAGAATACCACATGAATTCCCCGGAAATGGCGAAAGCACTCCATAAAGCCGTGGCCGCTCACTCCCAAGGTCAAGGATACGACCATTACGAAACCTATCGTCAAATCTTGCAGCAAAGACCCGTTACTGCATTGCGCGATTTATTAGAATTTAACAGCGATCGAGCCTCAATTCCCCTCGAAGCAGTAGAATCGATCGAAAGTATCCTGCAACGCTTCTGCACAGGGGGAATGTCCCTCGGTGCCTTGGGCCGGGAAGCACACGAAACCCTAGCGATCGCCATGAATCGTATCGGAGGTAAGTCCAATTCCGGAGAAGGGGGAGAAGATCCGATCCGTTACACCAGCTTAAACGATGTGGATGTAGAAGGACATTCCGTGACCATGCCCCATCTAAACGGCTTAAAAAACGGTGATACGGCTAATTCTGCCATTAAACAGATAGCTTCGGGTCGTTTTGGAGTCACTCCCGAATACTTAATGAGTGGAAAACAGCTAGAGATTAAAATGGCCCAGGGAGCAAAACCGGGAGAAGGAGGTCAATTACCCGGGAAAAAAGTCAGTTCCTATATTGCCATGTTACGGCGATCGAAACCGGGAGTAACTTTGATTTCTCCCCCTCCTCACCACGATATCTACTCGATCGAAGATTTAGCGCAATTAATCTACGATTTACACCAAATTAACCCCCGGGCCAAAGTTTCCGTCAAATTAGTGGCCGAGATCGGTATCGGCACAATTGCGGCCGGAGTTGCCAAAGCTAACGCTGATATTATCCAGATTTCCGGCCACGATGGTGGTACAGGTGCATCACCCCTAAGTTCGATCAAACACGCGGGTAGTCCCTGGGAATTGGGAGTAACGGAAGTGCATCGGATGTTAATGGAAAATCAACTGCGTCATCGGGTGATTTTGCGTGCAGATGGAGGACTGAAAACCGGTTGGGATATCCTCATGGCTGCTCTGATGGGTGCGGAGGAATTCGGTTTTGGTTCCATTTCCATGATTGCCGAGGGGTGCATCATGGCCCGCGTCTGTCACACGAATAATTGCCCTGTGGGAGTCGCTACCCAGCAGGAACGTCTCCGCACTCGTTTTCCAGGAATTCCCGCTCATGTGGTCAATTTCTTTACTTTGGTGGCCGAGGAAACGCGGCAATTATTAGCGAAATTAGGCTATCACAGTTTAAATGAGGTGATTGGCCGGGCAGATCTGTTAAAAGTGCGCTCCGATGCTCGTTTAACTAAGACAGAATCCCTCAATCTCGATTGTTTGTTGAATTTACCCGATGGCCGCAGCGATCGCTCTTGGTTGCAGCACGAGGAAGTACATAGTAACGGTGCTGTTCTCGATGACGATATTCTAGCCGATAGCGAGATTAAACAGGCGATCGAGCAACAGGGAACCGTCAGCAAAACCTACAGGATTGTCAATACCGATCGCTCTGTCGGGGCGAGAATTGCGGGGGTAATTGCCCAAAAATACGGTAATGATGGCTTTGAAGGCGAAATTAAGCTCAATTTCCAGGGTGCGGCCGGTCAAAGTTTCGGAGCCTTTAATTTACCCGGTGTCAATCTCCATTTAGAGGGAGAAGCTAACGATTATGTGGGTAAAGGCATCTACGGCGGCGAAATTGTCATCGTACCGCCCCAAAACGCCAATTATCAGCCCGAAGATAACGCTATTATCGGTAATACCTGTCTCTACGGGGCCACCGGTGGGGTATTATACGCTAATGGTCGCGCTGGTGAACGTTTTGCTGTCCGCAATTCCACCGCAAAAGCGGTTATCGAAGGGGCCGGGGATCACCTCTGTGAATACATGACCGGGGGGGTAATTGTCGTGCTTGGTTCCGTCGGTCGCAACGTCGGCGCCGGGATGACGGGAGGATTAGCTTATATCCTTGATCCCTCCCTACCGGAGAAACTCAACCCCGAAATTGTCAAGATTCAACGGGTTGCCACGGCTGCCGGTGCGGAACAGTTAAAATCTTTAATTGAGGCCCATGTAGAACGCACTAATAGCCCCAAAGGTAAGTTAATTTTAGCTAATTGGGATAGCTATCTCGGTCAATTCTGGCAAGTGGTCCCTCCCTCGGAAGCGGATAGTCCCGAAGCGCAAATTAGCGCGGAGAAAACCTTAACTTCGGTGTAATTTCTTTGGGGTGCGTTACTCTTGGTTAACGCACCCATTGATTAATTTTTTGACTGCGGAGTTGATTAATGGCCATGCTGCCCATCCCCACCACCTATACTAGCTATACCCAAGCACAAGAACATTTTCTTCAGGTTTTAGAACAAGTAGAACTGGGAAACTCGATCGTTATTGTCCAACGTCAGGGTCATCATGATGTGGCCTTGATTGCTGCTGACGAATTATCCGCTTTATTAGAAGAAGTTTATCTTTTGCGCTCTCCAGCTAACGCTCAACGACTTTTTCAGTCCTTAAATTGGTCACAAGAAAGATTATCTCAGACAGCTGCCACCACTTCTCTAGAAGAATTACGTCAAGAATTGGAGACCGAGATTGAGCAAGAAAAAGCCGCAGAAGTCTGAAACCGAAATTGTGCGAGTTTTTACTCAATTATACCTAATCTAGTATCTCCAAATTGATTATATGGGGACATATTAACCTTAATTATTTAGACTACAGTTTTTATCGCTGCATAAGTCGGAACATTTGCTAAAATTTAGGATATATTCACTTTGGCTATCTTTGATGTCATAATTTGGCAATGACAAACGAAAAACTCAGATTTATCGATCTTTTTGCTGGTATTGGAGGGTTTAGATTAGCTGTCGAGAGCGTTGGTTATGACTGTGTATATTCTTGTGAAATAGACGAAAACTGTCGAAAAGTAGGAAAACAAGCCGGATTTAGAGATACAAGGGGAACTCTATTTTTTCCCATCTGCGAAATAGTAGAATTAAAGCAAGATACAAGCAATCAATCAATATTTAGCATCTTCTTAACCTCATCTAGAGAATAAGTTTGACTATCTTTTTCTTCTTCTTTTGCTTGTATTAAATCTTCCAAATCCTCTAAGTCTTCTAAGATTTCTTTAATTTTCACAAACTCCTCATAAGTTAAAACAGCAAATTCTTTTTTGCCATTTTTGATTAAGAATTCAGGATGTAATTCAATCATTGTTTTCTCCTTAATTTAATTGTAGATATTTTGTCGATGTTTAACACGATAAATCACTAAAGTGATTTCTTCAACCTCAAATAGAATTCGATAGTTACCCACCCTTAAGCGATAATTAGGCGTAAAATTCTTTAATTGCTTGACATCTCCTTGTAAATTATCCGTAAACCAGAAGTTTTTTTCTGGTTTACGGATAATGGATTCCAGAAATTTAACCGTTACTTCAAGCTAAGTCTGCTAAAATCCTGATGACCCCCTCACCCAGTCAGCTACTGCCAAGGCTAAGATAATGTTAACGCTCCCCCCCAATTAGGGTTTTTTAGGCGATCGCATTTTAAAATTTTGTTTCATGTAAGGCGATCGCCTTTGGGAATTTCAGTTCACATAAAGGCGATCGCACTAAATTTAAATTAAAGTGTGAACATCAATACTGGCTAGACCACCCTCATTAAAGGCTTTAGCCAAATCACCTTTGCCATCTCCATTAAAATTGCCAGATAGCCATTGTTGAGCATCCCAAAACCCACCTTGACGAGTCGCCCATCGCTGCATGGAGAAACCACTGCCATTGGAAATGTGGACATCAATACTAGCTAGACCACCCTCATTAAAAGATTTAGCTACGTCATCTTTTCCATCTCCATTAAAATCACCCACTACCCATTGTTGAGCATCCCAAAACCCACCTTGACCAGTTGCCCATCGCTGCATGGAGAAACTGCTGCCGTTAGAAACATGAACATCAATACTAGCTAGACCATTATCATTAAAGACTTTAGCTACGTCATCTTTCCCATCTCCATTAAAATCACCCGCCAGCCACTTTTGAGCATCCCAAAACCCACCTTGACCAGTTGCCCATCGCTGCATGGAGAAACTGCTGCCATTAGAAACATGAACATCAACACTACCTAGACCACCCTGATTAAAGGCTTTAGCTACGTCATCTTTGCCATCTCCATTAAAATCACCCGCCAGCCACTGTTGAGCATCCCAAAACCCACCTTGACGAGTCGCCCATCTTTGCATAGTAAGCAAGTTTGGGGGATTAGGATTAGTACCTCCCAAAGCCTTAAACACATTGAGCCGCTTACCAGAAACCGTTTTACCGGCAAGGGATGCCAGGGGGTCGCCCGTGTTCATTAAGGCGTTTTTCACCTGTTGGGCTGTCCAAGTAGGATTTTGTGACCACAACAAAGCCGCCGCCCCAGTGACATGGGGACTGGCCATGGATGTCCCAGATTTAATACCATAGCTATTACCTGGAATAGTGCTGTAAATGTCTGAACCAGGTGCACCCAAATCTACGCTGGTTAAGCCATAGTTGGAAAACCAGGAGAGGGAATCGGTGCGGGTGGTGGAGGCAACACTAACAATGTTAGCAAGGTCGTAGGCAGCGGGATACATGGGATTAATATCTGCGTTAGCCGAATTATTACCAGCCGCCGCAATAAATAAAGCCCCTGCCTGACCCGCCGCGTTAATCGCATTGTAGAGTCCTTGACTAAAACCGCCGCCTCCCCAGGAATTATTGGTGAGCTTAACTCCTTTGGTCGTCGCATAGTTAATTGCCAAGATGGCATCGGAGGTATAGCCTGATCCTTGATCATTCAAAAACTTCAGGGGCATGATTTTGGCATTCCAAGCCACTCCTGTCACGCCGACCCCATTGTTACCTTTTCCCGCAATGGTTCCCGAAACATGGGTTCCGTGACCATAAACATCACTGGGGTTATTGTCGTTGTAGGCAAAGTCCCAACCGCGAATGTCATCAACGTAGCCATTGCCATCGTCATCATTGTT
>NZ_SFBO01000061.1:0-4253 GCF_007095705.1 Microcystis sp. Msp_OC_L_20101000_S702 | reverse complement strand
GCAGTAGGTAAAGAAACTGGTCAAACTAATCCTATTGAAAGATTAAATAATACCTTTCGACAAAGGATTTCTCGGCTGGTGAGAGAGAGTCTATCTTTCTCTAAAAAAATGGAGAATCAGGTTGGGGAACCCTTTGGTATTTTATCCATGACTACAATGCACAGCAAAGCAAAGGATTAAGCCGCCATCACTACTACCGAATCACCACCAATAATCAGTCTTTAATAACCAGATTTAGTATTATCGCCCTTCCAGAAGTCCAGGAAGAGCGATAACCCGAAACTCTCAACCACGGACAAAACCCTTTCAAGTCTATCAATGGCTAGGTGGGGTGAATACAATCAAACCCGACAGCAACCCCGAAAATCGTGTCAGAATAGATCAGTGTAGTCACTGATTATCTTTGAGAAAAGTATTTATATGTTAGGACGGGACAACTACGATTTAATCATTGTCGGGGGTGGTATAGTCGGAACCACCCTAGCGGTGGCTTTAAAAAATACAGGATTAAATATCGCTATGATCGAGGAACGTCCCCTAGAGGTGGCCGCCTCCCGTCGTCAAGCTTATGCCCTCTCGTTGATGTCCAGCAGGATTTTTACAGGCTTGGGTATCTGGGATAAAATATCGCCCAGTATCGGTAAATTTCGTCATATTCGCCTTTCTGATGCCGATTTTCCGATTTTTGTCCCCTTTGTGGTTGATGAGCTAAAAACCGATTATTTGGGCTATGTGGGCGAACATCAAGTGATTTTAACGGCCCTGCACAATGCCAGCCAAGATTGCGATCGCATTGATTGGTTATCCCCTGCCAAAGTGTTAGAAGTGGAGTACGGAGCAGAAACAGCCACTGTCACCTTGGAAGAAGCTGGTCAAACCCGAAAAATCACCGCAAAATTAGTTATCGGGGCTGATGGAGCCAAATCCGCTATCCGGCAAGGGGCGCAAATTAAAACCAAAGGTTGGAAATATTGGCAATCCTGTGTCGCTTTCACCATTAAACATCAACTCGATCGCAACGATACCGCCTTTGAAAGATTTTGGCCCACCGGTCCGATGGGCATTTTACCGCTCCAGGGTAATCGCTGTCAGATCGTTTGGACAAATCCCCATGAAGAAGCGAAAAAACTGCAAGAAATGCCCGAAGCGGAATTTATCGACAAATTAGAAGCATATACGGGGGGATTACTGGGAAAAATAGCATTAGTTAGCCCCCGCGCTCTCTTTCCCGTACAGTTAATGCAGAGTGATACTTATGTTAAACCCCGACTGGCTTTAATTGGTGATGCCGCCCACTGTTGTCATCCCGTCGGTGGTCAAGGTTTAAATTTAGGCATTCGCGACGCAGCCGCTTTAGCGCAGGTATTAAAGGAAGCAGCGGAAAACCAAGAGGATATAGGAGTGCTTTCTACCCTAAAATCCTACGAAAAATGGCGTATATCGGAGAATTTAGCGATTTTAGGCTTCACAGATTTTCTTGATCGCCTGTTCTCCAATAACTGGCCGCCCATCGTTGTCATCCGTCGTCTCGGATTGGCAATGATGCGCGGTTTCCCCCCGTTGAAATTGTTTGCCCTGCAATTAATGACGGGATTAAAAGGACGTATTCCCCAATTAGCTAGATAGCTGGCCACTAATTCCGGGGATGGGGGAGAAAGGAAGAAAAAAAAAGCTTGCAAAATGCCGCGATTATCGCTATGATGGTTAAGATTCAATATCGGGGCGTAGCGCAGCTTGGTAGCGCACTACTTTGGGGTAGTAGGGGTCGTGGGTTCGAATCCCGCCGCTCCGATTGCAGAAAAACAGAGAGTCAGGTAGGGATGCACCTAATCCCTACTTTGTTCTGTTTACTCGGAATTTCCTGAATTTATCAGCGTTTCTGATCAAGTTAGTTCACCATTAAGATCACTGCTTTAGTCGAAAATGTCTCATCAAATATCAGCTTACGGTTCCTGGAAATCACCGATTACCTCCGATCTAATTGTGGCAGCATCGATTAGTCTTGGTGGTGTAACTGTAGATGGAGAAGATATTTATTGGTTAGAAGGCAGACCACAGGAAAAGGGGCGAAATGTTTTAGTTAAATTAAACCCCGACGGCACAACCACAGACATCACTCCAGCACCTTTTAATGTGCGAACTCGTGTCCATGAATACGGGGGAGGTTCCTATCTAATTGTTGCTGGAATTATCTATTTTTGTAATTTTGCTGACCAAAGAATTTATCGCCAAACTGCTGATAGTTTACCCCAACCTCTGACCCCAGAAAATTCCTGTCGTTATGCGGATTTAATTCTCGATAAATTTGGCAATCGTTTAATCTGTGTTTGTGAAGATCATAGCCAAAAAGATCGAGAACCAGTTAATAGTATTGTCAGCATCGATGTGGATACAGGAGAAATAAAAACGTTAGTATCAGGCGACGATTTTTATACCTCTCCTCGCTTAAGTGCCGACGGTTCTCGATTAGCTTGGATTAGTTGGAATCATCCTAATATGCCCTGGGATAGTTCTTTTCTCTCGGTAGCAGATATTAATAATCTTTATTTGAGTAATATTCGGGTCATTGCTGGTGGTGAAAATGAGTCGGTATGTGAACCGCGCTGGTCTGCCGATGAACAGTTATATTTTACCAGCGATCGCAATGATTTCTGGAACTTTTATTGCTTTAACCATGATGAACAAATCGAACCAGTTCTCGAACCAATAGAGGCTGAATTTGCCTATCCTCATTGGGTTTTTGGTTTATCTAACTACGGTTTTGCCAGCGAATCACAGATTATTTGTAGCTATACAAAAGATGGTCGTTGGCATTTAGGAAGTATCGATACTGTTAACCGAGAATTTCAAGAAATTATTACTGCTGATACTAACATTTCTTCCCTACAAGTTAGCGATAACAAAATAGTTTTTATTGGCGGTTATTTCACAGAACTAACAGCAGTTATCTCAGTGGATTTAGCCACAGGAACGAGAGAAGTTCTCAAATCTTCCAGTAGTTTAACTATTTCTAGCGATTATTTATCGATTCCAGAAATGCTCGCTTTTCCCACCAGTCAGGGACTAACGGCCTATGCTTGGTATTATCCCCCCAAAAACCCCGATTATACCGCCCCCAATGGCGAATTACCGCCCCTTTTAGTCAAAAGTCACGGTGGACCGACGGCTGCGGCGACCTCTAGTTTAAGTCTGCGGGTGCAATACTGGACCAGTCGCGGTTTTGGCTATCTAGATGTCAATTATGGCGGTAGTACGGGTTATGGTCGTCAATATCGTCAGCGTTTGCTGGGAAATTGGGGAATTGTCGATGTGGAAGACTGCATCAACGGGGCAAAATATTTGGTTAATCAGGGATTAGTCGATGGGGAAAGATTGGCAATTTCTGGAGGCAGCGCCGGTGGTTATACAACTTTAGCAGCCTTAACTTTTCATGATACTTTTAAAGCAGGAGCTAGTTATTACGGAGTTAGTGATTTAGAGGTTTTAGCCACCGATACCCATAAATTCGAGTCGAGATATTTAGATAAATTGGTGGGACGCTATCCTGAAGAAAAGGAAATTTACTATCAGCGATCGCCCATTCATTTTACCAGTCAGTTATCCTGTCCGGTGATCTTTTTCCAAGGTTTAGAAGACCAAGTGGTTCCACCCAATCAAGCGGAAATGATGGTAGAAGCTTTAAAAGCGAAAGGTTTACCCGTTGCTTACGTTCCCTTTGCTGGAGAACAACACGGATTTCGTCAGGCTGAATCGATAAAACGAGCATTAGATGCAGAATTTTATTTTTATTCCCGTCTCTTTGGTTTTACTCCTGCTGATAATTTAGAACCCGTAGAAATTAAGTAATCATGCCAAATTAATTTCCTAGGTCAGTAATCGGTGAACAGCAGATATAGACACAATAAGTACCTAAGCAAAATTAATTACACATTTCGATAAAGCTTTTGCCTATTGCCTCTTGCCTGTCTTCACTAGGAAATTTATTTTGCATGACTACTTATTATCTAAAGACTAAAAGTCTTTCTAGTAAAGAAACTTACCCGAATAGAAATAATTTTAATTGTCCCATGTTTTTCTTAGAGGATGTTTGAAAAGTCAGGAGACCACCAGGGGTAGTGTAGTGATATATAGCGGTTCTCACACCTGTGTGGCACAGTTAAACCTTTGCTAATTAGGGTTTTCAACATCGATAATATACCTCTTGCGAACAGGAAACGCTATAGGCGCTTTTAGGCTTCTGTTATTGAAAAGAG
>NZ_SFBO01000060.1:0-6274 GCF_007095705.1 Microcystis sp. Msp_OC_L_20101000_S702 | reverse complement strand
TTGCACACTTTTCTCTTTTTGTCAAATTTTATGTTAAGAAAGATGTGACTAATGGATAGCTTATCAAGGGGGGCAGGGGGGATCGAACCTAAAATCCATTTTTAATTTAATTATAACCATCTACTTAACTGATGTCTCAATCTGTGATAAGATACGCAGCAATTCTTGTCCAGAAAAGTTATGAATAGGAAATCTGATCGTTTTGATTTAATGGCATTAATTGCTGTTGCTGTTTTTTTCCTAGGGATCGTTTTCTGGAAAGTCCCGCTTGATTATCCCTATATAGTTAATTTTGATGAAGCGGTGGCTCTGGTACTTGTCTACGTCACCAAACAAGGTTATCGTCTCTACGAACAAGTTTGGTACGATCATTTATCGGGGTTATCTCTTTTACTAAATAGTTGGTTAAGCCTGACAGGATTTACTATCCATGCATCCCGCCTTATGATGCTTTCTTTGTCCACAATTATGTTAGGAATTTTTTATCTAATTCTGAGAGTTAATTGCGGAATATTGGCCTCTTGTTTATCAGTATTTATTCTCTCAACCTGTCTAGTGTATATTACCCTGTCAACGGTAGTGATGCAGGAGTTACCCTCACTTTTTTTTACAATCCTAAGTATTTTTATCATCTTTAAAGCCGTTCAATCCACGAGTAAGCTTAAGTATGGACTCTATTTACTCAGTGCCATTGCTTTTGTTTTTTCCCTGCAAATTAAACTTTCGGTGATTACTATTATCCCAACTGTAGCTTTAATTATTTTTCTCAATCAACAGAATAGTTTTATTAAAAGAATCATTGATATTATTATTTGGTCAGTCGCTGTTATTTTAGTCTTTGTCTTGGGTTCCCTGACTATTTTTCCTTTTTCCTACGAAAATGTTATTAAATCTCATGTCAGTGTTGCCGCTAGTTTCGCTCAAGACAATCTCACCTTATGGACTCTCTTACAAAGCGCCCTACAGTACGAACCAATTTATCTAATCGTGACAGTGATAGCTATTATAGCGATGGTTTTTACTCGCAACATAATACCACTTTTACCGCCGTTGGTCTGGTTAGTTTCTAATCTGTTCAGATTTGCTACAGTTGCCCCAATTTGGCCTCATTATTATATCCATTTAATTATTCCCGCCGTTTGGATAATTGCCTTGTTTGTCGAACAGTTAAAAATTACTGATAGCCTCGGAGAATTTAGGCAAAATCGAAAAATAACCCAGAAATTAGTTCTCAAAATGCTAATTTTTCTACCCCTGTCTGGTCAATTTCTCTTTAATACCTTGAGGATAATCACCAATCGTGATCCCGGAATTAATGCCTACATTCAATATAATAAAAAGTATAAACCTCTTTTAGCAGAAGCTGTGTTTGAAAAATTTAAAAACTCCGATAAACTTCTGTTAACCGATAATCCTCACTACATATATAAATATTTCTTGAAAACACCCCCAGAAACGGCTGTCATCACTAGAAAGAGATTTCTCAATCAGAATCTCGATGGGGATTTTATCCTAGAAGTTATTGAAAAAAGACAGCCAGATTTGGTTTTCCTCTATCGATTTGAAAAGGAATTTCTGCAATCACCAAAACTCAAGGATTATCTAGAGAAAAACTATATCCAGTTCCCCGACCAGCAAGAAAAAGGAACTCTCTTTATCAGTCCAAAAACTTGGCAAGAATATCAAAGGAAGGCTAATTAGAAATTGTGGACGGGGATTATTAACGTTTTTTCTTTTTTACCGGTTTTTGAGCCACTTTTCGAGAACTTTTGTAGGCAGATCCGATCCAATCACTACAACTATGACTCATCGCTCCTAATTCTAAACCTAGGAAAATAGCGATCGCTACCCGGGGATACTGTTGCCATAATGCGATCGCTTGCTGCGGCCACAGTCGCCAATCCCAGTCTATACCCCAGAAACTTTGCAGGATCGGAATGATCACGATCGCCGCTAGTAAAAGAAAACTACCAAGATAAAATAACCGAAAAATTGTGCCGATCAATAAACCGTGGGATAACCAACCGCGATGACGGATCATAGAACGATAGGGTAGCCACAACCAGCGCAGATAACCCCAACGTTTGTATTGTACCGAGTGGATGTCAAGATCTGGCCCAAACAGGAATCCGCTAAACAAATAACTGGCCAAGAGTAACAGGGTTAATTTACCACTGCCACTGACCAAAAAACTCGCCCCCGCAATCGGTAGCAGCAAAATTAGGGTAATGCGATCGTGAGTTCGACCAGAGGGCATCGGAAAAAAATTAACTCGCTCAAAAAAATAATATACTTTTTTGAAAATATATGTTATGCTGAGAAAGTACGAAATTAATTCGGGCGTTTAGCTCAGTGGTAGAGCGCCTGCCTTACAAGCAGGATGCCGTAAGTTCGACCCTTACAACGCCCATTTTATTAGATTCTTGCCTTGTCAAGCTTTCACTCCCGATCGCAGGTTGAGATTAAAACTATTGAGGGTAATTGCTGCTGGAACGGGAAATAGGGACTATTTGCTAGTAAGCTAGTCAGTAGGTACTAGGATTAATTCATCGCGGCACACCGGTTATATGGCCAATTGGAAATGTATTAAAAATTGTGGAGCTTGTTGTCAACTAAATCCCGATGAGCGTCCTGACTTAGAAGAATATCTGACTCCCGCACAATTAACTCAATATCTCAGCATGGTGGGGGAAGGGGGTTGGTGTATAAACTTTGATCGCCAAACCCGTCTCTGTACCATTTATGACCAGAGACCAGAATTTTGTCGTGTTCAACCCGATATTTTTGCCAAAATGTATCAAATTGCACCGGGAGAATTCGATCAATTTGCGATCGATTGCTGTCATCAACACATTGAGGATCTTTATGGGGAAGATAGCCTAGAAATGAATAGCTATCGTCAGCAAGTAGGCTAAGATTTACCCCTATCCCAGAAATAACTCAGACGGAGAAGAAAATAAGTGGTCTGGTTAGGCTCTTCTAGGTTCTGTGTGATCAGCTTAACTTACCATAGAAGCGATCGATCTTTGTGTCCTTTGTGCCTCTGTGGTTCGTTCCACCCTCTCGCTAGGAGGAATGTATCTTAGAATACATTTTACCCACCAAATCCAAGAGAGTCCTGGTTATTGTCCCGATCCTCTCCATCGCTAAACCAGTGACCCACTTTCCGCACTTCTTAACATTCAATTAATGATTTTACTCAAATATTGCTTACAACCCTTTGCCAGTAAGGATTATAGCTACAATCATCGATTTTTATCAATGTAAAGAATTGTAAACTTCTTTCCCAGAAACAACCAATTATTGAAAATGTTCTCAATAGTAGTTTCTACAATGAAGGTTTTTCGTTAAAACATCTTGGGGAATGTAAAAATATATACAAGTATATGAAGATGTGCGGAATGTCGGCAAAAATTACGGAATCGATTGTTTCCCTGTTGAGGAGAAGTCTATAGGAAACTCAAAACCTCTAGGGGTGCAGAGTTTGAGTTCAGGACAGGGAAAAACTATCATGGAAAAACCAGAAAAACAGCGCCGCAGACGCGGGGTTGTCCTTACCCCCACGGGACTAGAAAAATTACTTACTGCCAAACAAGAAGCGGAGTATCGGGATAATCGCGGTCATCGTTTCACCCTAGAAGTCCTCAGCGAGAAAACTCTTTTAGGGGTAGATACTCTGATGAAGGTATTTGCTTGTGAATCGGGAGTGGATAAACAAACCCTGAAACATTGTTTTCAAGCCTTTAATTTAACTTTAGAAAATGGCGATTATTATCGTCCTAACTTACCAGAAACTGATACTATTAATCCTCAATTATTGCCTGAGTTACCAGAGGGACAAGTCCCCCTCAATTCCCCCTTTTATATTAACAGAAACAATCTGGAACAGACTTGTTATCAAGAGATCTTGCGCGGGGGTAGTCTGATCCGGATTAATGCGCCCAGAAAAATGGGAAAAACCTCCCTGATGGCCAGAATTATTAATTATGCTCAACAACAGCAATACCATACACTTTATTTCAGTTTTCGGTTAGCAGAAAGCTCAATTTTTCAAGATTTAAATCAATGGCTCCGTTGGCTTTGCGTTAGTATTAGTCGCCAGTTAGATTTAGATAATCATCTCCCACAGGATTGGGATGAATTCTTAGGGGGTAAAATTAACTGTAAAATCTATCTAGAAAAGCATATTCTCTCCCATCTTGATCGCCCTTTAGTGATTGCCTTTGATGATCTTGAATATCTTTTCCCCTATCCACAGCTAAGGGAAGAATTTTTTAGTATTCTGCACCTCTGGCACGAGGAAGGCAAAAACAAACCCCTCTGGCAAAAATTACGTTTAATTGTTGCCTATTCCCCTGCACAGGAGCTTGATAAAAACTTAGATACCTATCAATCTCCTTTTAGTCTTGGTGTACCGATCGAATTGCCTAATTTTACCAGCGCACAAGTACGAGAATTAAGTCAAAGACAGGGATTAGATCAGAATTTTAACTCCGAAAAATTACGGATATTTCTAGGGGGTAATCCCTATTTAATTCGTCTTGCTTGTTATCATATTGCTCGGGGTGATTGTACCCTAGAAACCATTCTAGCTACTTCTATCGGGGAGGAAAGTAATATTTTTGCAGACCATCTTAAACGTTTACTTTCGCATCTGCAATACTTAAAAGGCAATTTGGCGGCTATCTTTGCTAAGGTGGTGATGGCGGAAAAAGACATAGAAATTGATTTAATGGCAGCTTTTCACCTAGAAAGTCTCGGACTAATTCACCGACAAGGTAAGTTTTGCCGAGTCAGTTGTCCTCTCTATCGTCAATATTTTGGCGAATATTTCCGGCAACGTTCTGTTTTTTTGGCTCGAAAAACTCCTATCCTCGCCAAAAAAATTACGCTTGCTCACTTTGATACTTCCGAAAAAAGTCGCTATGCCATCTAGTAGAGCATCAATTTTGTTTTGAGGGATAAAAAAAGAGCTAATCTGGAAGAAGTTATCCAACTTCAGACAAAAAAATGCCGAAGAAAAAATATATTGTAGATCTAACAGACTCCGAAAGAACTGAACTCGAGCAGCTAACCAAGAAAGGAAAAATAGCAGCTTACAAAATGAACCATGTCAGAATACTACTTTTAGCAGACGTCAATCAACAGGAAGGTGGTTGGACTGACTCGAAAATTAGTGAAGCCTTAAATGTTGCTCAAGCCACCATTGAGAGAGTACGACAAAGATTTGTCGAGTCAGGAATTGAATCATCATTAACTCGAAAAAAGCAAGAACATCGCCGTGCCAAAATTATCGATGGGGAAAAGGAAGCATATCTGATTGCCATCGCTTGTAGTGAAACACCAACGGGACGAGCAAAATGGACACTTCAAATGCTGGCAGATAAAATGGTCGAACTTGAATATGTGGAAAAAATATCACGAGAAACCATCAGAAAAACCTTAAAAAAAATGAATTGAAACCATGGCTGAATCAATCATGGGTCATTCCCCCAAAAGAATCAGCGGAGTTTGTCTGTGCCATGGAAGATGTCTTGGATATTTATCATAGTGAGTATGACCAGCAAAATCCCTGGCTGTGTTTTGATGAGAGTTGTAAACAATTAGTCAAAGAAACAGAAGAGAAAATACCAGCCGAACCGAGAGAACCAGAAAGGTATGACTATCAATATGAGCGTAATGGTGTAGCCAATATGTTTATGTTTTTTGAACCATTACAAGGTGGGCGACATGTAGAAGTTACACAACAAAGGACGGCGAGCGATTATGCACACCAAATGAAATATTTGGTTGATGAGCGTTATCCGGATGCCCAGAAAATTAGAGTAATTCAAGACAACTTAAATACTCATGTAAAAGCCTCATTATATAAAGCCTTTGAACCGGAAGAGGCCAAGAGAATTTTAGATAAACTCGAATTTCATTACACTCCCAAACATGGCAGCTGGTTAAATATGGCAGAAATTGAGTTGAGCGTTTTGAATCGTCAATGTCTCGATCGTCGTATCCCAGACATGGATAGTTTAAAACAAGAAATTAAGGCATGGGAAGAAAATCGAAATGAAAAGTCAAATTCAGTTGACTGGAGATTTACTACTGCTGATGCTCGTATTAAATTAAAAAAACTCTATCCCTCAATTCAAACTTGACAGACTAGTAGAAAGAATCAAAGAACATCCAATAGTTTTGGCAGTGCAAGACACAACAAGTTTAGACTTTACGACGCAAAAAGCCAAAAAAGGAATGGGTTATCTAGATTATAAAAAATCCTTTG
>NZ_SFBO01000006.1:0-13914 GCF_007095705.1 Microcystis sp. Msp_OC_L_20101000_S702 | reverse complement strand
AGGGTGATGCAAGGGTTTTAAGAGATTCTAGCAGATTTAAGTGCATTTGGGAAGCTCTCAATCAAGCTAAAAGCCCTTTCCTGTAAGGTTTTTAGATTTATTCAGCAAACCCTATCTAACAATTGGACAGCTTCTTCATGTCCTGGTTGATCACGATAGACATAGCAAAGTAACCCAGAAGTATCGAGGAGTATCACTGATTTGATGTCTCCTCATGAGTATCTCCATACTCTCTCCCTAAGTCAGCATCAATGCTTTCATTATCTGCTCCTGTCGGATAGCCGCTAATTGAGCCAGCGTGCGCTCGAAAGCGTTGACGTGCTGCTTCTTTTTCCGCTTCCGTGCGTTGGTCTTTAGCTTTTGTTAAGCGATACTGTCAAGACTTGACTCATTTGGCTGTACCTTCATTGTGGCTATTGATTAGATTAATTTCTTTTTTAACTCTTTGACCATTATAACCTCGGACATCAGCTTGTCTCTTCACAGTAGCACTGTAGGGTGGGTTAGTGACAGCGTAACCCACCGCATATTAGGAAATTGATGGTGCGTTACATTAACATTAACGCACCCTACGAAAGCTTATAAGTCATCTTCCGATAATCGAGCTATTTTCATAATTGATTTTAAAGTTCCAATTTTTAAGTCCTGATTGCGGTGTACAGGAATAGATAGAATTTTATCTTCATCCTCCTTTTCATAAATATGGTGACTACTGGTAATTTTTTTGAGTATCCAACCTTTTTTTTCGACAATTTTACAGAGTTTTTTCCTTGATATTGATTTCATACAGCAATTTCAATCACTTCTGACCTAGATTCAGGTTGTTTGCTTTCATTGGCAACTTCTAACCAGCCTTGTATGGCATCTTGGAGGTTATCGACAACTTCGTCCATACTATCTCCTTCTGTTATACAACCGGGCAGAGCGGGAACTTCAGCCCAGTAACCGCCTTCTTCGGCTGGATGAATAATAGCTTTGATTTTCATCAGGTTCAGAATTTTTGAAAACTTATCTCTTATTTTAATATGAATATGGAAGTTGGGTTGACGCAAGGAAACCCAACCTACAGGCTGATATTCTCATTGCATCAACAGCTATTAGCTATAATCTCATTGTCGTTTCTGACGACTTAGATATGCTGAGAGTTCAGGGATTAATCGTAGAAAATTGGCGGCGATGAGATAATTTGCTGGTGATGATCTGACCCATGTAGGAAAGGAAGCTTTATTACTAATATTTTAGCCAAGACTTGACTCATTTGGCTGTACCTTCATTGTGGCTATTGATTAGATTAATTTCTTTTTTAACTCTTTGACCATTATAACCTCGGACATCAGCTTGTCTCTTCACAGTAGCACTGTAGTGGATTGTTTCAGCTAATTTGGTGTATTAGAAAAATGCTAGAAATTCTATAATCTAAGACTTTAAGCCGAAATCTATTGCCCTATTTTAGCTGAAACAGTCCACTACGGCGATGGCGATCGCACTAACTAGGTGGTAATAGACAGCTCAATTGAGTCCCAGTCTGGATTCATACCATTATTGACCAGTATTTGAACTACTGAGGTTGTTATCCCCATGGCTTCGGCTACGATATCACTGGTGGACATTTTTCCAATCCCACTCACCGTAAATGTGTCCCTGGAGGAGCCTGTGTGCACCAATGAACTACGAATATTATACATTGCCTTAATGATTGCCCTGACCCTTCTCCTCTCGTCAGGATTGGTTGAAGTGAGTAGAGCAGCGCGAAGCCCAATCTTGAAGGTGAGTTCACCATGATCTCCGACCAACAGGGCCTCAAGAGCAATGGCTAATTCTAACGCTCTGTCAGCGGGCATTCGCCTGATGCGAGCCTGAGCGAGTCTCTGCATCGCAATTCGTGCCTTATTCTTATGGCTGCTATTCAGGTTCAAAAAGTTACTTATCAATTCAGATGCGCGAGAAACGTCTAGATTGCCATTACCTTCAAGAGCCAGAGGAGTTATCTCTTGATGAACGAATATCGTGGGTGATCCTGTTTGAGCACACTCAAGATCTGGATCGGTGTATTGGAACCAACGTGGCCCAGGCATAATGCCAGCTTCCGCGGACGTGCCCAAGCAGAGGAGTACATCAGATAAGAGCGGACTGTAGTCAGTGGCGTTTTGCATCGGAGTATCGTCGTTAGCGTCCTTGAGGAAAGGTTCGATAGCCGTAGTGCAAACCACTGCAGCCGTTGGTGACTTCCATGTTAAGGGCGGCATTGTCAGACTTGGGCAGTGAGGTTTGGATAGCGCGTCCTTCTGCCTTGAGGCGGGCAATGATTCAAATGGCAGTAGTTGGACGTTGCCAGGGAGTGTTACTGGCACCTCGGGTGTGATTCCCCAGCAGGTAATGACCAAGATGCCCGATGCTCGCTGGGTGTTAAGCACTTTCTGCAGCCACTCAACGGCTGCTATGGCAGATCCCCGCCGTCTAGCCTCGCTCAACAGAACCGGAGCAACCAATATTGATTGGAACCCAGTCATTCCAAATGGAGAACAGATCATCATCTGAGATCGAGAGAATTCCTCCTGATTAGCCAGTAGGTCTTTAATTTTTTCTGACAGCATATGCAAAATATGCAAATGGGCGAGATTCTCGACTTCCTCGAGCTCGAGTCGATTGCCTAATTGCATCAGAGCCTCCTCAACCGCGGAGGTTAGTGCCCGCTCGACTTCCTCGAGATCGAGTCGATTGCCTAATTGCATCAGAGCCTCCTCAACCGCGGAGGTTAGTGCCCGAGTGTCCATGTCCATGTCCTCATCATGTCGGTCGCTAACTATTAATTCAACCGCTTACTGCGGTCTAGCACCCCCCTTTATCCTACTATCCCACCTCCATCGGTCTAACACCCCATAAATAAAACTTAATACCGCACAGTGCGGTTTAATCACCCCCATTTGGGCATAATTACCGCAGGGGGCGGTCTAGTATCTCTGCCAAACCGATTTTACCGCGTTTGCCGATGACAGAAGAAGCCCAGTCCCCTCGACTGTTAGAACGAGTCCGAGAAGTCATGCGTCTCAAGCACCTTAGCTTGAAGACGGAAAAATCCTACCTCTACTACATTCGAGACTTTATTCTCTTTACACAACAAACGTCATCCTAGAGAGATGGGAGTGTCCGAAATCCGCCAGTATCTGTCGCATTTAGCCACCGACAAGCAGGTTGCCGCCTCAACTCAAAATGTCGCTCTCAATGCCTTGCGGTTGACGGGTCAAAAAGTGCTTTACGTCCAGACACCACAATTTTGAAGGCCTGTAAGGAAATTGGCGGTTATCAACCCGTCACCTGGTTAGCAGGAAGGGATAAAAGCCGTTATCCCCAAGTTTATCGCCCCCATCCCTTAGAAAGCAGCAATTATGGGGCAGTTGACGGGATGATTGGGGTTGCTAATCAGAAATGGCGAGAAAGTCTCTTAATACCTCGTCCTGTCAATCAATTTCGTGGTTTTTTTCCCGAAGTTAACAATCAGAATCTTACTGAGATAGCGATCAAAATCAAGGAAACCTACAATGATTATTTAAAGTTAGTGCGATCGCTTGAAGACCTGAAAAACCGGCATCCCGAACTAAGAGAACCTTATATCGAGGTAACATCGACTAAAAGTCAGAGAACGATTTACCTGACCCGACTAGATCGGTTTGGGACTTTAGAATCGGGTTTTTTTTAGTCAAGATAAGCAGTCTTGTAGCGTGGGTTAAGCGATGGCCAACCCCAACCCCAAAAGTACTGAGGACGATCGTCAAACACTATATCCCAACTAGGGATTCACAGGGGAAGGAGTCTCAGGTGGTTTCCCCTGTTTTAATCGGATAAACTAGGGATACCAGCTTTCATCAAGGCATCAGCATGACTACCAACGTAGCGAAAACTCAATGGCAATATTTAGAGAAGCGTCCTCATTCCTGGCGACAACAGCTTTGTTTTCAAGGCAGGAGGCTGAAAGCTTTTGATGTCTGGTCAGATATGATTGTCAATGACATGACTCCTCAAGAAGCAGCCCTTAATTGGGAGTTACCCCTGGCTGCCATCTATGAAGCAATTGACTATTGCGAGACGAATCAGCAGCTACTCAAGCAAGAAGCAGAAGAAGAACGCCACCGTCTGGAAGCAAAGGGGATTAGTGTTGAGCCTAAGATTATTGCTTGATGAGGACTCGCAAGCCCAACTTCTGGTTAAGTTACTTACGGCTGCTGGTCATGACGTGCTGACGATCAATGAAATTGGTTTGGCTGGATGCACAGATAATGTCGTACTTGACTATGCCATACAGGAAAATCGGATTCTGCTAACTCATAACTGCGATGACTTTGAAGAGTTGCACCAAGCGAATCCAAGCCATTCGGGGATATTCGCGGTTTACCGTAACGCTAACCTCTTAAAAAATATGGGCTTCAAGGCAATTGTCAAGGCAATCGCCAATCTCGAAACTGCTAACGTCCCCCTTGCTAATCAGTTCATCTCCCTGAACCACTGGAACTATTAATTCTGGTTTGTCTCGATCTTGTCACAAATCTTAACTTAATCTCTCCCTAACTATTGAAAACAAAAATACACTCTACCCCCCGCACAGTATCCTACGCTACAATTTAATAAATCTTTACATTATTCTCCCTGACTAGGGATTCACATCGGATTTACACACCCTCGCCCAATATTTCGTCAAAACTTACCGAAAAATTGGGTTTAAAGCCTCGCCCTTTTAGGGCGACTTTATATGATGTATGCTATTAAGAATAGGGGGCCGGGTAAGCAACCGCTTAAAAAACCCAGTCATCGCCGGATGAACGCACCGTTCGGACCTCGGCGTGAGCTTTTGTCGAACGCTGAGCTCAGGGCAGCGCGGTCAAAAACGACATCGGTAAGATTGCCAACCAAATTATGATGGCTGTCACCTTGCGTTGGGAAACCATTTTGATGCCAGAGGAAAGAAAAGAGGGTCATCAGTTGTCAGATTTGCGTTTTCAGTCCACTGATTACTGGAAAAGCTTCCCAACTCCCACTCTGCAATAACTACTGGCAGCCAGAAATAGGTTGGGTACTTATCATACTTTGTGCTTTTTGTCAAAAAAACTTTTTTTTTGCAATAAAACTACACAAAAAAAAGATCATCGTTGTGGGTGAAATTGACTGATTTACCCGTCTTAATTAGGATTACCTTGTAGGTGTGGCAAGGGTTTCAACCATTGCTGTTCAAAAAAGCACACAACAACCCACTATGAAATTCTATCAAATCGCTGTAACCATTGTAAAATCGTTGTTAAATAAAAATCTTTCTCAATTAATTCTTAAGAATTTATAAATATTGCGGAATGTTAATTTAAATATTCTCAAGTTTTTGGAGTCAATATATAATGGTTGCTTATCTTTGTTGAAAAATAGAACTCCTGCAAAAATCCAACATCTACCATTGGGTTAGGAGATAGGATTCAGGAGACGGGATTCAGGAGATAGGAGATAGGAGTCAGGAGTCAGTAGTCAGTAAGAATTGCGGCAATTTACATTTCTCAAGATAGACAACAGAATTTATGTCCGACTACTTATCAGTTATCAGTAATCAGCGAGGTTGAATTATCGCTTTTTTCTCAAAAATTTGGATAGTATCTCAGCATATTTTAGTGAGTTAGCCATAGCAAAGTAACCTACTTTTCAGAATTTAAAAGTTAGTAGCTGATGCTATCACCTGACATTAACTGCTGCCATTCAGAATCCTGCTGATAGTGGTCAAGCATAGACACAGCCTGCCCTTCAAGGATACGCCTGCACTCAATCAATGGTAACTTGAGAAAAGCCAGACGTTGCTCTAGGGATAAAGCTTGTTCTTCAGGGGTTAAATAAGACGGATTAGCCTCTTTCACCAGTGGGAAAACCTTCAGTTTGTCAGAAAAATCCCATTCCTATCATATCTAGATTTTATAGGACATCCTCTCAAGCTAGGCGGACTGATTAAAGAAACAAAGGAAAATGGAAATTTTGCCGATCTAGGGCTGGCCTTTGCTATAAGTGAGCTATATAGCGCCTCCTTGGCTAGTGAGGAAATTCTCAAACGCTAAAGCTGAGAACTTACCGCTATAACTAAGCACACGAATCACCCAGACTGAGAAAATATCATGCGTATCGCTCACGATGTCACCGAATTGGTTGGCCGCACACCTTTAGTACAATTGAATCGGATTCCCCAAGCGGAGGGCTGTCTTGGCCGAATTGTGATGAAATTAGAAGGGATGAATCCCGCTGCTTCCGTCAAAGACCGCATTGGCACTCACATGATTAATAGCGCCGAAAAAGCGGGTTTAATCAATCCAGAAACCACGGTTTTAGTGGAACCCACCTCTGGCAATACGGGAATTGCCCTCGCGATGACTGCGGCAGCTAAGGGTTATCGCTTGATTTTAACTATGCCGGAAACGATGAGTTTAGAGCGCCGGGCGATGTTAAAAGCCTACGGTGCTACCCTAGAACTTACCCCCGGTTCCCAAGGTATGAAAGGGGCAATTTTACGCGCGCAGCAAATCGTCGATAGTATCCCCGGGGCTTATATGTTGCAACAATTTCGCAACCCTTCTAACCCAGAAATTCACCGTCTCACCACTGCTGAGGAAATTTGGCAAGATACCGACGGACAGGTAGATTTTATTGTTGCGGGTGTGGGTACTGGAGGCACGATTACGGGAGTCGCTGAAGTGATTAAATCTCGTAAACCTAGTTTTCAAGTAGTCGCGGTGGAACCTTTCAATAGTCCGGTGATTTCCGGGGGTAATCCCGGTCCCCATAAAATTCAGGGTATCGGTGCGGGTTTTATTCCGGAAGTTTTACGCACAGATCTGATTGATGAGGTAATTACCGTCAGTGATGAGGAAGCTTTTCAATTTGGTCGTCGTTTGGCAAAAGAAGAGGGTTTACTTTCGGGGATTTCTTCCGGTGCCAATCTTTGTGCCGCAATTCAACTGGCCCAACGACCGGAAAATGAGGGTAAATTAATTGTGGTGATTCAGCCTAGTTTTGGAGAACGTTATCTGAGTACGCTGATGTTCCAAAATATCGAGGAGCGCGAGTTAACTTTGGTGTAAAAAAATATCCTCCTCAGCCTCTAGCAGTCAGCTTTAGTTAAGGGCTGATTGCTAATAGCAGAGAGCTTTTTAATCATATTTCAAGAGGGATTTTTTCACCTGTAGGGGTATTTGTAAAGGTTGCGGTTTGATTGCTTCTTTGCCAGAAAAATTATCCAATAAAGCCGATCGCACTTGTGCATCGGTTTCTCGTGAGAGAAGATAGCGGAAGTATTCTTGGCATTGTTCTCGAAGACTGGGGGAAAGTTCCATTTCACTTAAACGTCGGACGGCCATTAAGCGCATTAAGGGATCATTGACTGTTAATTTTTCTAACCAGCGATCGAAGTTTTTTGACTCATTTTCACCGCGATGGTCGAGAAAATGCCATCCTAGCAGGATTAAAGTCAAAACCGTGCCAAATCCTTGCAAAATTGAGGCCAGGGCCAACCAGCGATTTTCGGCATAGGTCCAAATTGCCACAGCGAGATAGGTGGCTAAACTGCCTAAACCGCCACAGACTACCGCTAAAGTTAACTTACCGCTATCGGCACTGAAAAAAGCACGCCCCCACAGCCACAGCGATGGCCAGTTTTGACCCTGGAGATGGTAAACTCCAATCATCGCCCCCACCCCGGTTAAAGTGGCCAAAACTAGCTGCCAATTCCACGCCCAGAGGATCAAAAAACTAGCACAAGCTGCCGCCCATGTCAAGAATTGACGGGTTTTTTTTGCGGCGAGAGTTTTGATGACTCGACGCTGCAGAGCGGGAGAAAAATAGGGAGGAAGGCGGAATACTGAAGACACGGGAAGTTTTTCACTGAGGGTTTGATGATCACTATAGCCTGTTCTCAGGCAGACAGATCATTTTTCTCGGTAAAAATCCTTGTGGGAAAAGAGCGAAGTGCTAGGGTGGGCTAAAATTGCGATCGAGAATCGGCTAAAGTTCAGATTGGCGAGCTAAAGTGTTAGGATGGTTTGCAATCAAACTCAACTTTTTTTAGCAATAAATAGCTGAACAATATTCTGTAAACTTATATACAGAAACCTAAAGAAATATGTTAATTTGCAGTCCTTAGGGCAGTAAATTCTGATAGACGATCTAGAGTAGTAAGTATAAGTACCGCACCTAATTTTACCTAGTCAAGCTGGCTATCTAACTCATCTATATCATTTCCGAACAGAGTTAGAACTTTCTTTGTCTCGGTTGAGTCTTGCGGGAATTTTACCTTAAGGAAAATCTCGATAATTTTGAGTCATGATTCACTAGAATCCTCAAATATTCCATAAACTGGCGAGTTTTAAGAAACCTAGGAGGTTCATCGCTATGAAAAGCCGTCTTATTGTTTGTTGTGATGGAACTTGGCAAGATTTAGGACAAGCTTATCCTACCAATGTCGTCAAAATGGTGCAAGCTATCACGCCACTTGATGATAGTAAGGGCAACCCCATCCGTCAAATCATCTACTATGACGAAGGCATTGGGACAAAACAATCTAATGCCGAGATGACTGATACTTTAATTAAAATTACTGGAGGTGCTTTAGGCATTGGCATGGATCATAAGATTGAGGATGCCTATCGTTTTCTGTGCTTAAACTATCAACCTGAAGATGAAATTTATCTCTTTGGGTTTAGTCGGGGAGCTTACACTGTACGCTGTTTAGCTGGGTTAATTTATAATTGTGGTTTGTTGTATCGAGAATTTATCCGACAAATTCCCAAAGCCTACGAAATTTACCGAGACAAACAAAACCCAAATAACGCACCTAACGGTAAAAATGCCATTGATTTCCGTAATCAGTATGGACGACGAGTTCCCATTAAAGCCTTATGCTGTTGGGATACAGTTGCTTCTTTAGGTATCCCCGATATCGTTCATTCTCTGCACTTGGATGAAAAGTTCAACGAACGTTATCGCTTTTATGATTCGACCATCAATCCTACAATTGAAAAGGCGTTTCATGCAGTTGCCATTGATGAAATTCGTAAGGTTTTCGATGTAACGCTAATGCATCCCCATTCTACCCAGATCAGACAACAAAAAGAACAAGTGGTTCAGGTTTGGTTTCCGGGAGGTCATGGTTGTGTTGGTGGAGGTTCTCAGGAAGAATCTGGCCTATCCGATGGAGCTTTATTGTGGATGATGGAACAAGTCGAAACCTTGGGTTTGGCCTTAGATAAAAGTTATATTCAACATGAAGTTCATCCCAATTGTAGTGCGTATTTTGATAATACGTCAAAATGGCCATTTAATGTAGCGGGAACAGCACCTCGCCAATTTGAAGGGGATGTTAGCAATTTGCATGAAAGTGTTAAAAATCGCTGGACAGACCTGAATGTCAATCCCCCTTATAAACCCGCTATTCCCGAAATTCAAATGATGCTTGAGCAAGAGCTTGGTGCTTTGAGAAAGAAAGAAATAGTCTCTGTTTAGCACTTCGCTGCCTCAAAAATGTCGCCTTCACTTTACTTACATAAACACTCATAATCTGAACTAATTAGGAGGATTTACAGAGCAGATAGGCTTTGTGTGGTAATTTTTGCTTATGGACGTGAAATGCTTACTAAGCAACACTTTTAGGACTATTTGGCGTTTGAATCATAACTCATTGATGACAAAAGTTTCCTCAAATGGGGATGGATGCTATGAAAAACTTGATGAGAAGTATTATTTCAGTTAGTTTAAGTCTGGCTGTTCTCCCCATTAATAGCCCCCATCTCCTATCTCAATTAAGCGAAGAAAGCTATGTCAAAATCATCCAAAATTTATTGATAACGGATAACCTAGAATCCGATCCTTTTGCTTTGATGAGAGAGGAAATCTTAGGGGAACTAAAACTTGATCTTTCTGCTCAACAAGTTATTCAATTACTCGGAAATCCTACACAAAAAGGACAAGTAGAATTTTGGGCAGGGGATGCACTTTATCATCAATATTGGTATTATCCTAATCAAGGTATTACCCTCAGCATGGCATCAGAAACTGAAAAAGGACAGCAAAATATTGCCTTTATTAAATTAGTTTCCCCTTCAACACTTCCAACCAAACGAGGCATAACAATTGGCAGTTCAATAGAGGAGGTTAGCCTTGCCTATGCCAAAGAAAAAGATCAAGAGATGTCAATACCTGATCAAACTTTTGTCGCTGGTTCAATTTATGGAGGATTAATTTTTACCTTTGATCAGGGTCGGGTCATTGAGATTTTCTTAGGAGCAGCAGCTGAATAAATGCCTATCAGTTGAGTATCCTTGTCTGTTGTTAAAACTTGTAATTTCAGGGATAGAAATTATGTCTTACTTTATCTTTCCACTTCGTCCAAGACCCAGTTTAAGCTATAAAGATGGCGGACGGCAATTCGGTGCAGGTCGTCCCGGAGGTCGGAAACACGCAGGTTGTGACTTAATCGCACCAAAAGGAACGGAAATTTTAGCAATGGCAGATGGGAAAGTTATCGTCGGTCCCTATGCTTTTTTCTCTGGAACGAATGCTATAGAAGTGAAGCATGATAACGGAATGGTTATCCGTTATTGTGAAATTGGACAGATGCTTCCTCGTGGCATTCAAGTGGGAGCAAGAGTATCAAAAGGTCAAGTGATTGCCTATGTTGGTCGTCTTCATTCTGGCAGTTCAATGTTACACCTAGAAATGTATCAAGGAACTCAAAATGGTGCATTAACACAAGCTGGAAATCGTCCTTATCAACGGCGCTCTGACTTATTAGACCCCACGGATATTTTAGATCATGCACCTTTAGTCGGACAAACACCCCCACCCGATGGCGATATTGGCACAGTTAATGCTCAAGTTACTACGACTCTTAATGTCAGAAATGATGCCAAATTATCCGCACCTGTGCAGTTTACCTTACGTTTTGGGGAAACTTGTATTGTCTTAGAAAAAGTCACAGGAGATACCTATTCCCGTGACCAAAATCAATGGTACAAAATTTACAAGGATGGCAAAATAGGATTTGCGGCGGCAGTTTATATTGATTTCACCGAGCAACCAGAAGAACCCAGTAATCTGGCAAAAGGCCGAGTTAATAATCATGTGCAGACTGTCCTAAATGTTCGGAGTCAGGCCGCCACAACTGCCCCCATTCTCTTTGAATTAAGCCCCGGTGCCACCTGTACCATTCTGCAAGGAGTGACAGGTTCTCCCTATCCTCCTAATAATCAAACCCAATGGTATCAAATCCAACAGGGGGGACAAACGGGATATGCCGCCGCTTACTACATTGATAAATTCGACGAGAATAATCCTCCTCAAGTCCTGGAAATTGAGAGTGCTGAAGGACGAGTGAATCATCGGGTATCGAGTACCCTTAACGTCAGAAGCCAACCCAATACCAATTCAAACATTTTATTCACCTTAAGCACAGGAACAACCTTCAAAGTCCTAGAAGAAGTTTCTGGCAGTGAATATGACTTTGGGCGCACAGATTGGTTAAAAATTGATTACAACAATCAACAAGGCTATGTGGCTGCCTATTACGTTGATATTAACCTCGATCCACCACCGGCCAGCCGTTGGGATCAAGCCTTAATGCAAGCTCCCACAACAGGTGCATCCGCAGCGACGGCTTCTCAGGATGGACTGTCAGAAGGGGTGCAGTCTTCCCACAAAATGGCACAAACTGACCTACAACGGGTAAAAGCCATGGCCGATTGTTTCTGTACTGCTGCGGCTAAATTCGGTGTTCCGGCAGCTTTATTGGCGGCCGTTGCCAGTCGAGAATCACGCGGGGGCAATATTTTAAATGCTCAAGGATGGGGAGATTGCCACGGAGGTCAATGTTATGGTTTTGGCATTATGCAAGTGGACAAACGCTCCCATTCCATTGAAGGATTACCCGATCCTAAGAGTTTAGAACACGTTGAACAAGCTACAGGCATTTTTGCTAATTGCCTCCAACAAGTCCAACAAAAACATCCTAATTGGGAAGATCGTTATGTCATTAAAGGCGCAGCAGTTGCCTATAATTCAGGAATTCGTAATGTCCAGACCAAAGAAGGGATGGATATTGGGACAACAGGCAATGACTACGGTTCTGATGTCATGGCACGGGCGCAATATTACGCTAATCATGCGGATTTAAGTGTCTTCCGAATTAGCCTTTAAACTGCTACCGATCCTAGTAGTCAGACCCCATAAGGGATTTATCTGGCTACTAGGGGATTATGAAAAGTTGGCTCTTCGTTACTTGGTATGATTCGATAGGGTGGCATAAATCGACTAAATCCTTATCTGGCAAGAGACTTAATTGATTAGTTAGTTCTAGATCGAAAACAATTGACATAAATCCACGAATTTCTTTCTATATAAGGTTTTCATCCCTTGTAATCCCGTCCATCGCATAACACAAACCGAAGAACCCTAAAGATGAAAAAAAAGGGCTAGTTTATATTCAATACAACAATCAAAGCAAGGAGAAAGATATTGATAAATTCAGAAAAAAAATTATCAGAGAAATGGAACGCTTTAGGGATAGATTTTATTGCATAATATAAGTCTAATTCTGGCAAATATGGAGATATTCGGTATTTTCATACGGAAGAAAAAGTGTTAGCTAATGAGTTACAAGTAACTCTTAACCAAAAGTATTGTCCTGAAAAGCCAGAGGGATGTTTTGTTACCCATGATCTATCAGAAAATTATCCTAATTTACCTAAAAAACAATTTGAAATTTGGATTGATGTCAACAAAATATCAGAGCCATTTCATTAAGCTAATTATTTGGTGTGATCTCAAATCTCACAACCTTTATAAAAAAGGAGGAAAGATAATGCAAAACAAAAATCTACCTGTAACCATAGACTCAAAACTAATCTGGAACGATACAGGAATTAATCTTGTCGCTGGACAAGAATATCATTTTCAAGCAACAGGTCAATGGACAGACTGGACAATTACCTCTAATGCTGATGGTTATGAAAGTCCTAATTTCTTTCTGAAACTATGTGAAGGACTACGACGAATGCCTAATTCACCTTGGTTTTCACTGATTGGTTCAATTGATAAAGATCAAGATAGTTTGTTCCTCATTGGCACAAATAAACAGTTTACAGCCCCAAAAACAGGACGGCTTTACTGCTTTGCTAACGATGTGATCATCGCCTATGGCAATAATCGAGATAGCATCCAACTCACTGTAACTTCCTTAACTTGATAAAGGGAAAATATCCTATTTGTGAACCGTATGCTGTTGTTAAAGTAACCTGTCCAGAATCAGGCAAAAAAGGATCAAAAATGATGACTAACCAAAAACTGAAAGCTCTAGTCAATACTGTTATCAAACAATCGCAGTGGCAATTGTGGCACCTGTATTGCCTGTCCTGTGGCTCAAGTGACTATGCTAAAATCGGTCAACTAGAAATGACGAGAAACGATTTTTTCAATAGTCGCCTGGGTATCCTGCAGCAGTTTCTCGCGACTATCTCTAGTATTAGTCAGACTAGGCACGAGATTACGAGCTTGTAAAGCCATGTGAAGTTGTAGTTGAGCCACATACTCACGGATATCTTCGCGGGTTTCCGATTGGTTAGGATGAAACATAGAGAAACTGGAAGGGTCTGTCTAGCTGATGGGGTCTTGTCGATAACTCCTATACAAGTTATCACAAGACCTTAGGTTCCCGTCAAGGATTTGCTCCAACTCTACACATTTCTCAACACAACTTATAACAGTCATCTCAAGGGCGAGGTATAAAGTTTTCGGGCTCTTCGGTTTGTGTTATGCAATGGATGGGGGTTATAAGGAATGAAACCCTTATAGAGACAGACATTACCGCGATTTTTGTCAATTGTTTGCGATCTAGAGCGAACTAATCAATTA
>NZ_SFBO01000059.1:0-9085 GCF_007095705.1 Microcystis sp. Msp_OC_L_20101000_S702 | reverse complement strand
TAGGCATATTTGACCGGAAACTGCGTTATTTTACCGCCGATGGTCAATTAGTCCCCACTCCTCAAGAAGCGGAATTAGAGCAACGACAGGCAAAAGAACAGGCTCTTTTAGAAAAAGAAAGGGAACGACAAGCCAAGGAAAAATTGGCACAAAAATTGCGAGAATTAGGCATCGATCCCGATACAATTTAACTGAAGTGGCAAAAGTCCTAAATAGTCAGATGTTAAAATCAGACACCCCCCTTATTAAGGGGGGATTAAGGGGGGATCGACACCCCCCTTATTAAGGGGGGATTAAGGGGGGATCGACACCCCCCTTATTAAGGGGGGATTAAGGGGGGATTAAGGGGGGATTTATAATCAGCTACTTAGAGAAAGTAAACCTAAATGAGAGGTCGTGAGAAAACTTATGAGTGATATTGAACTTCGGCAGTCAGTTTATGACCTTCTTTCATCCCTGAGAGGATTAGATGCGCTCAAAAAATTATTCTGGTCTGAGTTAAATTACGAGCGAGAAAATCAAACCCTGTCCCGACGCAATTGGCCAGATAAAGCAGTAGAAGCATTAGCAGAAGATCCAATTTTATTAGCTTCTGGGGGGGAAGATTTTCAGGTTATTTATGCTCGTCTCAACTCTAAGCAACTGCTGCTCAATTTAGAGCGTCTTGTCGTTACTCAACTGCTAAAAAACCATCCCTACACTCTCTTTGTTTTCTCTGATTTCCACCAAGAACGGTGGCATTTTATCAATGTTAAATATGATGTCAAACAAGAAAAACGGCAAGTCTTGCGGCGAATTACAGTGGGTCCGGGGGAACAGTTACGAACCGCCACAGAACGCCTAAGTTTACTAGATTTAGATAATATTAGTTCCGAGTCTCCTTTAGCAATTCAGGAACGTCATGATGAAGCTTTTGATGTTGAGAAAGTTACTAAGAAATTTTTTGAACAGTATCGCTCGGTCTTTGAAAAAGTTGAGCAATTAATTACTAAAACTATCCCTAATGCTGACCAGAGAAGACTATTTACTCAGAAGCTATTTAATCGCCTGATGTTTATTGTTTTTATCCAGAAAAAAGGTTGGCTGAAGTTTAACGAACAAACAAACTATCTAGAAACCTTATGGCAGGATTATCAGAATGATAACAGCACCTCGCACAAAAACTTTTATCATAATCGCTTGACTTATCTGTTTTTTACGGGACTGAATAATCCCCAACAAACGGATATTATTGGTATCAATAACGGTGGTTTTCTTCGGCAAATAATCGGCACAGTTCCCTATCTTAATGGGGGATTATTTGAACAGGATGAAGATGACCGCAATCCTAATATAATAGTACCCGATCAGGCGATCGATGTTATCTTACGGGGCCTTTTTAGTAATTTTAATTTCACGGTGACTGAGAGTACACCCCTTGATGTGGAGGTAGCAGTGGACCCAGAAATGTTGGGTAAAGTGTTTGAGGAATTAGTCACGGGGAGACATGAATCAGGTAGTTATTACACACCTAAACCGATTGTTTCTTTTATGTGTCGGGAGGCGTTGAAGGGATATTTAAGCAGTAAGTTAACTTCTGAAAACAAAGAAGCGATTGAGCTTTTTGTTGACGAATATAATGCTATTAACTTAAAGAATCCAGAGGCAGTTTTAGAAACCTTAAAACAGGTCAAAGTCTGCGATCCTGCCTGTGGCAGTGGTGCTTATTTATTGGGAATGTTGCATGAGTTATTAGATTTGCGTCAGTGTTTATTTGCTACTAAAGGCATTGATTACAAAACGGTTTATCAGCGCAAGTTAGAGATTATTGAAACTAATATCTATGGAGTTGATATCGATCCTTTTGCGGTTAATATTGCTCGCTTAAGGTTATGGCTTTCCTTAGCGGTTGAATATGAGGGAGACAATCCGCCACCGCTACCGAATTTGAAGTTTAAAATCGAAACAGGAGATAGTCTAACTGCTCCTAATCCCCAAGGTTCTGGGATGGTGCGCGAGGAGTTTATCCATCGGTTTAGGGAAGCTAAAGCGAAGTATTTAAGAGCGCATTTAGGCAGTGATAAACAAAGTCTTGAACAGGAGATTAATGAGGTTAAGAAACAGATTGCTTTATTAACCCATGGCAGTGCTTCTGTGATTGCGAGTGAAAAGGAAGCTATCTCAAAAGGGTTTGATTGGGTGGTGGAGTTTGCCGAGGTATTAGCGGAGGGAGGTTTTGATATTCAGGTAGCAAATCCCCCCTATGTGAGACAGGAATTGATTAAGGATTTAAAACCAACTTTAAAGCAGGTTTACCCTGGCGTTTATACAGGAACATCGGATTTATATTGTTTCTTTTATGCGAGAGCTTTACAATTACTTAAAACTGGGGGAATGTTAGCTTTTATTTCTTCTAATAAGTGGTTTCGAGCAAAGTATGGGGAGAAGTTAAGACAGCATATCGCTGATACTTGTCAGGTAAAAAGTATTACCGATTTTGGTGAATTGCCAGTATTCAAGAGTGCGACAGCTTACCCGATGATTTTTATCTCTCAAAAGAGTGGTAAAGTTAGTAACTTACCGATTTTTACTCAAGTTAAATCCTTAGAAGAACCTTATCCTGATGTCTTAGCTATTATTAAAAAAACTGGACAGAATTTACCAAAAGATGCGATTAAGGGAGCAAATTGGTTATTAACTGATGCGTCCTCTGCTAACCGTTTACAGAAAATGGCAGCAGCCGGTATTACTTTAGGTGAGTATGTTAACGGACAGATTTATCGAGGTGTATTAACTGGATTTAATCAAGCTTTTGTGATTGATGGTGCAAAACGAGCAGAATTAATTGCTAAAGATACTAAAAGTGCAGAGATTATTAAACCTTTAGCTGTGGGTGCTGATGTGCGTAAATGGCGCACAAATTACAAAGACAAATGGTTGATTTTCACTCCTTGGCATTTTCCGTTACATGAAGATACTAGCATTACTGGAAGTTCTCTTAAAGCTGAAAAAGAATTTGAGCGAATATATCCATCTATCTATGGTCATCTTGCAAAATACAAAAAGGAACTTTCATTGAGAAATAAAGCTGAAACTGGAATTAGATATGAATGGTATGCACTACAAAGATGTGCAGCTACATATTTTAAAGAATTTGATAAACCTAAGATTGTTTATCAAGCTTTTCAAGTAAAACCTTGCTTTGCCTTTGATAATAATGGTATGTTTATCAACAATGCTGTATGGATGATAGTAATTGATGATTTATATTTATTAGGTATTTTAAATTCTCAATCCTTTTGGCAAGAAATAACCCGTCATTGCACACAAATCCAAAACGGATACCAATTACTAAGAGTATATCTTGAAAAAGCTATAGTTCCAAATGCTTCTGAATCGGAAAAAGAACCCATCATTAAATTAGTACAAAAATGCTTAGATGCCAAAGGAGTTAACTGTGAAGAATGGGAGAAAGAGATAGATGAGAGAGTAGCGGCATTGTATGGATTGTAAGGGGTTAGATACCCGAATTATTAAAGAAGTCGGGTATCTGAAATCATCACAGCGAATCTGTTAAAATAGAGGTAAATAACCCAGTCGTCAGATGAGAGAGTAGCGGCATTGTATGGATTGTGAACCTTAAGATTGTTACAAGATGCTAAAATTAGGAAAACCTGCTAAAATCAGGATATGCCAGCTAGGGATATCACAGAGAGGAGATCGTAGAATGGCAATCAACTACAGTGAATTAGTTAAATCCCTAATTGAAGAACAAGCTAAAATTCAGCAGTCTAGTGAAATTTCCCTAGAAATAATCTTTGACGATCTGAGAAAACATTATTTATTAGTACAAGTTGGTTGGCATAATAATCATTGGATTTATGGATGTCTTTTACATTTAGATATTATTAACAACAAAGTTTATATTCAACAGAACAACACAGAAATTTCGGTGGCTGAAAAGTTAGTTGAACTAGGAATTCCTAAAACAGATATTGTCATCGGATTTCACTCTCCATTTAAACGAAAATTCACAGAATATGCCATTAATTAGGAGTAAAAATAATATGGAAAAACAACTTATCAAGCATTACAATTACCAATAGAATTAATTCAAGAAACTCTCTCTATTCTAGATCGTGAAACTGCCGTCTTAGTTGAGCAAGCTTTATCCTAAACTACTATGAAAGTACAAGGAATTATCAAAGGCAATACTATTGAGCTATTAGAGGATTTATATCTTCCTAATGGCGTAAAAATTTCTCTAGAAATCCCCGATAATTTAATTCAAAAAAAATTATTGTGGGAACAAATTGAAACCTCAATCGGAGTCTGGAAAAATCAACCAGAACTCGATGATATATTTTCTGAAATTGACCAAGAACGCCATAGATCATAGTTCAATCAAGGCAGCAGAGACAATGATTGAGTAGGTGGTATAATGTGAAATTACCCAATCCTAAAAATACCATTATTGATGATAACAAATTGACTGGTTATGCCCTGAATCTAAATCATTCAGATGGACAGCATAAAGCTAGGGTTTTTAAATCCGTCTTAAACTTAGATATTAATAACGTTCAATTTCTTAAAAATGCACTCCTAGAAGCAGTTAAAACCTATGATGCTATTCCTGACAAAATCAATCAATATGGACAAAAGTATGTTATTGATTTTCCCCTGACTCATCAAAACAAAACCGCCATTATTCACAGTGTTTGGATCATCAGAAATGACGAAAATATAATTAAATTAAAAATGGATTTTAGGTTCGATCCCCCCTGCCCCCCTTGATAAGGGGGGTGCCGATAGGCGGGGGGATCCCCCCTTAATCCCCCCTTAATAAGGGGGGCATCTGACAACTTTTAACGCCTACCTACTTATGTACTTTAAGGAGATAATCAAATGAAACTCTTAGATGTAGTTGCCTTATTAGAAGACTTACCCCAATTAGGATTATATTGCGGACAAGTCGGAACAATTGTAGAAGTTTATGAACCCACAGTTTTTGAAGTGGAATTTAGCGACACATCAGGACGTGCTTATGCTATCGAAACCTTACAAGAAAATCAACTAATGTTATTACATCATTCTCCCTTAGAACCTAAAAATTTAGCTGTAAATATAGGGTAAATTTTCTTAAAAAACATTATTCATATAACAATTCTCTTATGGATATCGAACTATGCCTACCCACGACATCATCGACAATCGCCAGCAAAAATTAGTCGATAACATCAACCAAATTCTTCACTCTTCAGAAGCCGCTCATTTTGCCGTCGGTTACTTCTTCCTCTCCGGCTTTACTGCGATCGCACCTCGTCTCGCCACCATCCAACAAATGCGCCTCCTGATTGGCAACACCAGCAGCAGGGAAACCATCGAACAACTAGCAGAAGGCTACCGCCGCTTAGAACTAATTAAAGACCATCTAGAGGCACAAGAATACCCCAAACGGACAGAACGCAAGCAGATGGCAACAGAAACCGCCGACAATATTCGTTCCAGCGTCGAACTAATGGACCAAACAGATGAAGCAGAAACCTTAGTAAAAAATCTGGTTCAAATGATTGAAGAAAAACGCCTTCAGGTGCGAGTTTATACTAAAGGGCGACTCCACGCTAAAGCCTATATCTTCGACTACGGGACAATTTATAACCAGCAGGGACAACCTTTGGAACGTCAAGAAAAAGGCCTTGCTATCGTTGGTTCTTCTAACCTTACTTTATCAGGAATTTCCCACAATACCGAACTTAATGTTATCGTTCACGGTAATGAAAATCATGCCAGTTTAACAGAATGGTTCAATCAACTTTGGCAGGAAGCAACAGAATTTGATGAAACACTGATGCAGTCTTTAAAACAGTCTTGGGCGATGATGCCAGTACGTCCCTACGACATCTATATGAAAACTCTCTATATGCTCGTGCGCGATCGATTGACAGAAGAAACTGCCAGCGAAATGATGATAGATAACGAAATTACCGAGAAACTAGCAGACTTTCAAAAAGTAGCAGTTAACCAAGCTGTTAAACTCATCCGCGAGTATGGAGGTTGTTTCGTTTCCGATGTGGTAGGACTAGGAAAAAGCTTTATTGGTGCTGCCATTGTCAAACGCTTTGAACAAGTGGAAAAAGCCCGCCCCTTAATTATTTGTCCAGCGCCACTGGTGGAAATGTGGGAACGCTACAACGAAATTTATCAACTTAACGCCCGCGTTTTATCGATGGGATTGCTGCGGGAAGATGAAACCAGTGGCATCAGAGTTTTATTAGAAGATTTTAAATACAAAGATCGAGATTTTATCTTAATTGATGAAAGTCATAACCTGCGGAATGCCGCAACCCAAAGATATAAAATCGTCGAAGCCTTTTTAGCAGCTGGGAGACAATGCTGTTTTCTGACAGCAACTCCTCGTAATAAAAGTGCTTGGGATATTTATCATCAGATTAAACTTTTTCATCAAGATGATAAGACAGATTTACCCATAGAACCGCCCGATCTAAAAGAGTATTTTCGATTAGTAGAGAAAGGGGAAAAACAGTTACCTGACTTGTTATCTAACATCTTGATCCGGCGCACCCGCAACCACATTTTACGCTGGTACGGCTTTGATGCCAAGACTCATAAACCCGTAGATGCAGACAATTTCAAGGATTATTTAAACGGAAATCAACGCGCTTACGTTATTGTGGGTGGTAAGCATCAGTTTTTTCCCAAAAGAGAACTACAAACCATTGAATATAGTATTGAAGATACCTATCAAGGACTTTACCAAGAACTGCGCCAATATTTAGG
This sequence comes from Microcystis sp. Msp_OC_L_20101000_S702, assembly GCF_007095705.1. Taxonomy (NCBI): domain Bacteria; kingdom Bacillati; phylum Cyanobacteriota; class Cyanophyceae; order Chroococcales; family Microcystaceae; genus Microcystis; species Microcystis sp. Msp_OC_L_20101000_S702. Next base: position 2,308 of record NZ_SFBO01000059.1, on the reverse strand, counting down.
GAAATCTCGCCAACAGCAACCAGCTAACCCTCGTAAAAATGAACTTTGCTATGCTCGTTATGTTTTGGGAAATTATGTATTACCAAATAAGCGCAAACAAGAACCATTAATCAGTTTACAAACTGGGGGAGCAAATTTAAGAGGACTGATGCGAGTCCTGTTATTCAAACGCTTTGAATCTAGCGTTTATGCCTTCCAACAAACTGTTAAGAAATTACTGCAAGTCCATCAACGCTTTCGAGAAGCTTTACGCCAAGGAATTATCCCCGCCGGGGAAGAAGCTCAAGCAATTCTCTGTGAACCAAACAATGGGGAAGAACAAGACATTATCGATGCCTTGAGTCAGGCATCTGGGAAGTATGATCTAGCTGATTTTGATGCCCCAAGATTGCAGAAACACCTCGAACATGACATCCAATTGCTAGAGAGAATTTTGCACTTAGTTGAGCCAATTACCCCAGACAAAGACGCTAAATTACAAACTCTCAAAAATTGGTTGAATAAACCTCCTCTGCAGGATAGCAAGTGCCTCATCTTTACTCAGTATGCTGATACCGCCTCTTACTTATATCAAAACCTCAATCCTAACGGCGATCGAGACGATCTAGAAGTCATCTACAGTGGCGATAAAGATAAGGCGCGGGTAGTGGGAAGATTTGCCCCTAAAGCCAACAAATACTATAAATTTCAACAGGGAGAGTCGGAAATCAAGACTTTAATTGCTACCGATGTTTTAGCCGAGGGTTTAAACCTACAAGATGGCCACCTGATTGTTAATTATGACCTGCATTGGAATCCTGTCCGACTCATTCAAAGGTTTGGTCGGATCGATCGGATTGGCAGCGAGAATGATGTGGTTTACGGCTTTAATTTTCTCCCAGAGACGGGATTAGAGCGGAATCTAGGATTACGACAAAAACTCAAAAACCGCATTCAAGAAATTCACGAAACCATCGGTGAGGATGCGGCAATTCTTGACCCCACAGAACAGCTTAATGAAGAGGCTATGTATGCAATTTATGAAAAAAGTGGTAGTCATCAATTAAGTTTGTTTGAAGACGAGGGAGAATTTCTCGACCTCAATGAAGCGGAAGAAATTCTCAGACAACTCCAGCGAGAAAATCCGGCTGAATACGAACGGATAGCTAACCTGCCTCATGGCATCCGAACGGCTCGCTTTTCTCTCAATAAGGGCATAATTGTCTTCTGTGAAGCTTCTTATCCGAACCGCAAAGATTGGAAGGGCTACCAGCAATTATATTGGCTCGATGAACGGGGAGAGATCATATCAAAAGATACTGCCCGCATTTTAGGAATGCTCAAAACTAACCCAGAAGAAGCAGCACTGCCGCTGCCCAAAAATTACAACCAAGCAGTGATGCAAGTCAAGGTTAAATTTGCCCAAGAAGTCCAGCACCGCCAATCGGAACGGGAGTACAGCCGTTCTCTGACTCAAGCACAGCGCTACATCTTGCGAGAATTGGGACTGCTGTTTAAAACCACTCAGGATGAAGAAATCCGTAAGCAGGTTAACCTATTAGAACAGGCCTTTCGCCAACCGATTACCACTGTACTGAAGCGCGAGTTAAACCTGATTAAGCGCCGTAGCCTGACAGGAGAAGCTTTGTTTAGCGAACTGAAGAAATTATACAGCCAACATGAGATGCGGGACTGGTTAGATCGCCGTCGCTTGCAAGGTGAGGAGCAACCAATTCCCATCATTATTTGCAGTCAGGCTTTAGTTTAGAAACGGCGATCGGTCAAGGTATAGGATTAAGGGACTTGCGCTTTGATAATCTACCTTTTGGGCGAACGCAGTTCGCCCCTACATTGTGGACAAAATCCGTTACTGTAGGGGTGCAATGCTTGCGCCCTCCGATCGATCAGGTTTGCTGATCACTCTAAGTAGGGGGAGAGCCTTCGAGAGCCTCCGCAGCTAAGGGACTTGCGCTTTGATAATATGCCATCTGGCTGGTCTGATTCTTCTACAGAGCGATTTTCTGGCTGGGATATTATTCCCACGCAAGTTCCTAAGTTATTGGTTAAAATCTCCCAGCACCATCTCTAAAGTAGTGAGAAAAAGCTATAATTAATCAATCCTAAAATACCGGGAAAAAGTCATGACAGCCCTAGACATAATCCCAGAAGTTGCCTGTCCCCCCACAGATTTATGGAGTGATGAACCACCCTTGGAAAGTGATCTACACCTGCAACAGATCATCATTCTCCTTAGTTGTCTAGAATTATTATGGCGCGAGAGGAGTGATTACTACGCTTCGGGAAATCTAACCATCTACTACAACGAAGA
>NZ_SFBO01000058.1:0-6055 GCF_007095705.1 Microcystis sp. Msp_OC_L_20101000_S702 | reverse complement strand
GCTATTTATGAATGTCTGAATGATGCCCATCTGAAACATAAAAAAGAACTGGATTCCTTGCTGACTCTACGATTTCAGAAGTTTAATAAATCTCAGATTATGAACGTCTAAAGTATATCTATCCCCTGATCGATTTCAATCCCCGCTACTGCGCCATAAACCTGAAAGTCTCGAAATTGGGGAAAGGCTAACTTAAATCGCTGTAATCGATCGAGAAAGTCATCTACATCATCCTTCGAGAGTCGAGATTTACACTCCACCGCCACTAACTCACTGCCATTCACCGCCAGAATATCAATTTCCATCGCTGCCCCGGGACGTTTACTTTTTAAGCGACTCATGGTTTGGGTGACATCAATCCCCCGTTCTTGAAATAACTGCACAACCGCCGGCTCTAACATTTCTTCTGTAAAAAGACACAAAGGGGTAGTTAAGTTATTGACGGCTTCGGTGGTGGCTCGTACCAGCTTTTTCAATTCTTCCATCGTGCGATCGGCTTCAGCACTACGGCGCTCGGCTTCAGCATTGCGGCGGTCCGCTTCGGCATTTCGTTGTTCAGCTTCAGCACTACGGCGCTCGGCTTCAACATTGCGGCGCTCGGCTTCTTTTTGGAACTCGGCAAATTGAGCCTCGGTTCTTTCAAACAGTTTGTAAATATTGGCGATCGTAATAGCTTCTGACATGGCGTGTTCTTGTCTATTTGAGCAAAGCCGATCCTATTCTAGCAACTCGGCTGGTTGAGAGGATATCGTTCTTTTACCAATCACTTGCTGACAGGATAAATCCGACACCATCCCGACCAAAAATCGCAAATTTTTTCCTCGAAAAGTTTGGGGTACCCCACTCCCCCAAAGCCTCCCCCAAAGCTGAAAGCCTTAGCCAATCAGCTTTTTATTATGCAATTTTTTTTAATTAGACCTCTTGCCTTAGCACATACCCCAGATTTTTTCATAGCAAGTATCAACCTATTGAAGTGGGGAAAATCTTATGTTTTCAATGCTTACGTTCTCAACTGCTACCCTAAAAAACCACCTCAAAAAAAACGGTTTTTTTGTCTTCGATAACCCTTGCGGCGATCGCTGGTTCCAATGTTTAGAGGATATTACCCAAGCAACCCCCGTTATCCAAACTAACGGAGAGATTATCTATCCTATCAAAGCAAATCCTGACGCTATGGGAAAAAGTGATGCACAATCCCCCGGAATTGGGCTTTTACCTCATACAGAATGGTCTTACAAAGCTATCCCTCCTAAATACCTCTGTTTGCGCTGTAAAACTCCGGATCGTTGGGGTGGGGGTGCGACGACTTTGGTTAAGTTTGATGACTTAATGCGTCATTTTACCCTTGAGGAACAACATTTTATGGCGGCTCAACCTCAATATTTTATGTCCAAGGACGGCAAAGAAAGCTGTTTTGCACCAATTTGGCAACGAGATGCCGAAATTATCCGCTTTAGCTATAATGTGCTGGTTTATGGGGAATTTAGCCCCGATATTAATAAACCGATCGCTTCCGGTCTAGATTCCCGTTTAATGGCTTTATGTGGCAAATTTTTGGCACTGTTTGAAGCCTATCACGTTCCGCTCTATTTAAAAGCAGAACAGATCCTGATCATCGATAATTATACTTGTCTCCATTCTCGCCAATCTTACATTGACCCCAATCGCTGTCTTGAAAGGGTAATGTTCGATGTTCCCTAACGGGAAATCGGGGTTAACTACCGGCTTTATCAGTAATGGCGGGAAGCGGATTTGAACCACTGACCTTCGGGTTATGAGCCCGACGAGCTACCAGACTGCTCTATCCCGCGTTGCTTTATTTAGTATAGAACTAAATCTCGGTAAATGCCAAGGAGTTTGTAATATTCCTTTACATTTACCGTCCGACCAGAGGTTAATACTTACGTTCCACGGGGGTGAAATCCTGAATCACCACGGGCATATAGTCGATATCGATGCCGGAGGGGGAATAATAGGCGAGGGTATGCTGAAGGAAATTTTGGTCATCCCGTTGGGGAAAATCTTCGCGGGAGTGGGCCCCTCGGCTTTCTTGACGATTGAGGGCAGAGGTGAGGATAATTTCCCCCACCACCATGAGACTTTGTAATTCCCAGGCCTCGATTAGTTCCGTATTCCAGCAATCCCCCCTATCATCGAGGTAAATCTGCTCGTATTTGCGCTTTAATTCGCCGATTTGTTTAATTCCCTCGCGCATGGTCGCTTCGGTGCGAAAAACGCCGCAATGTTGGGTCATACAGTCTTGGAATTGCTGACGTAGTTGACCGATGCGAATCGTGCCTTTTTTGGTCAATAAAGCGGTGATTTCCTCTTTGGCATCCTGAAGGTAAATATCGGGATTAAAGACGGGAAAAGCGCGTTTTTCGACGTATTTAGCGATCGATTTGCCGGTTCTTCTGCCATAGACCACACATTCTAACAGGGAATTACTGCCCAAACGATTGGCCCCGTGGACGGAGACACAGGAACATTCCCCGGCGGAGAAAAAGCCTTCGCTGAGGGTATCGGCACTTAAGCGAACGCGACCATCGGTATTAACGGGAATGCCGCCCATACAATAGTGAACTGTAGGACGTACAGGCATCGGTTCCTCTACCGCATCGACACCGACGAGACGATGGGCTTCCTCCCAACAGAAGGGAATGCGACTCATAATTTTTTCCCGGCCTAAATGGCGTAAATCCAGATAGACAAAGGGACCCCCGGCGCTACCGTCCAGATTTACCCCCCGGCCGGCGCGAATTTCTAGGGTAATGGCCCGGGAAGTGATGTCCCGGGGTGCCAATTCCATGCGCGAGGGGGCGTAATCTTCCATAAAACGACGACCTTCGCTATTGATTAAATAAGCACCTTCACCCCGGACCGCTTCCGAGATTAAAACACCGACGGGATAGAGTCCAGTGGGGTGAAATTGGACAAATTCCATGTCTTCTAGGGGAATACCCGCTTTGGCCGATAAAGCTAAACCGTCCCCCGTACAGGCGAAATCGTTGGAGGTGGTGTTATAAACGCGACCATAGCCCCCCGTCCCGAACATAATTGCTTTTGCCCGGAGGATTTCTAACTGTCCGGTGGCGATTTGGTACATAACCACGCCTTTAGCCGTACCTTCTTCGAGGATAAGGCGCAAAACGTACCATTCATCGTAGATTTTTACCTGATTACGGCCTAAATTGCTGACCAATTCGTGCAGCATGGCGTGACCGGTTTTATCGGCGGCGTAACAGGCACGGTTATGGCTGTGACCGCCAAAGGCTCTTTGGGCAATGCGTCCATCTTCGAGACGGGAGAATAACACGCCTAGATGTTCCAATTCGATGATAACTTCGGGGGCTTCTTGGGTGAGGATATCCACTGCATCCTGGTCAGCCAGAAAATCGGAACCTTTGACGGTATCGTAGGCGTGGGCCTTGGGATTATCTTTGGGGTCAACGTTTTGCAGGGCGGCGGCGATACCTCCCTGGGCGGCGACGGAGTGGGAACGAATTGGGTGGGTTTTGGCAACGACAGCAACATCGATGGTCGGGTTGAGGCGTTTGATTTCTAAGGCGGCGCGGCATCCTGCTAACCCACCACCCACTATAACGACATCGTGTTCTTTCATGGCTGATTTTCCTACGGGCTTCTGTTTCTATGGTGGGGTGAGAATTGCTCAGAAGTCAGTTTTGTAACCGAGACTTTATATTTCAGGAGACAGCCCTTTCAGTTATCAGTTATCAGTTATCAGATGCGAGTTTTCAGTTCACTGATTACTGTTTACTGATTACTGAACTTGGTATGGTTCGCTCGGGGGGCATAAATCGACTAAATCCTTATCTGGCAAAAAACTTAATTGATGAGTTCGTTCTAGTTCAAAAACAATTGACAAAAATCGCCAAATGTCTTTCTCTATAAGAGTTTCATTCCTTATAACCCTGTCCGTTGCATAAGACAAACTGAAGAACCTCACTGATTACTGATTACTGTTTACTGATAACTGAAAAGTCTTCATAATTCCCAAAAAAACAACCCGCGGCAGTTAACCGCGAGTTATTTTTGGTTAAAATCGGACAATTACTCAACGGTAATCGTTCCGACCATACCGGCGCCGCGATGGGGTTCGCAGTAGTAGGTGTAAGTACCCGGTTCGCTGAAAGTGCTTTCAAAGGACTCACCGGCGGAAAAAGCCAGACCTTTATGGGATAATTTAGCAGCCTGGGCTTCGGGAACCTTGGTGCTATCGAAAACTATGTTATGGGGAGAAAGTTTGTTATTGACCCATTTCACCGTATCTCCTGCTTTAATAGTGAGGGCGGGGGGATCAAATTGTAGTGTACCTGCATCACCGCCCATCTTAACCGTGAAGGTTTCCGCAGCAGCGGCGGCAGTGTTAAAGAAGAAGCTAGAGACGACTAGCACCAGGGTAGCGACCAATAAACCTAATTTTTTCATGCTTGTTAATCCTTTACACGAGGGAAGATGACAAGTTTGACAGCCTGTCTTTTGACAAAAAAGTAAAAGTTTGCTTTTAACTGTCCCATTGATTCATTCTACACGAAGTTTGACAGCTTGTCTTTTGACAAGAAAACCGGTTTTTTCTGACGATGGTTGGGGAATTTCTTAAGAAATAGAGGAGAACCAATCGTGAAAAGACTATTAATTTCCCTGTGCTTGCTCTTGGCTGTGGTTACATTCGGTATGGCTCGTCCCGCTTTAGCTGATGGGGCTTCGATTTTCAGTGCTAACTGTGCTTCCTGCCATATGGGCGGTAAAAACGTGGTTAATGCCGCTAAAACCCTGAAAAAAGAAGATTTAGTTAAATACGGCAAAGATTCCGTTGAAGCTATCGTTACCCAAGTTACCAAAGGTATGGGGGCGATGCCCGCTTTCGGTGGTCGTCTCAGCGCTGAAGATATCGAAGCTGTAGCTAACTATGTCCTCGCTCAAGCGGAAAAAGGCTGGTAAAAATTAGTTATCGGTGGCCAGTTATCGGTTGTCAGTCTGGTAAGAATTGTAGCGATCGAAATTCTTGGGTCAATTGCTGGCTTAAAATAGCTAATGGTTCATCTCGGGGCAAGGTTGTGAAATTGCGATCGTTTTTCTATCTTTTAGGTGCGACGGTAATCATTCTCCTAGGAGTCGCTACAGCCAGTTTTGCTTGGATTCTCGCCGATAGTCCTCTGTCTTTGCTCAAAGGTGGGGTAATGCGGGAACCAGCGGCGGCGATTTTTGTGCCGAAACAGGCCCCGGTTATGGTATCGTTGCTGGTCAATCCCGAACGTTTAGAGTCTTTTGGTCAATTAATCGCTACACCGGCTAATCGACGACGTTCCCACCAAGAAATTAAGGATTTAGAAAAAAGTCTGCTCGGTAAAACGGGATTAAATTATCAAAAGGAAATCAAACCCTGGTTAGGGGAAGAAATTACCCTCGCTGTTACTTCCCTAGATTTCGATCGCGATACCGATAATGGTATCCAACCGGGTTATCTTTTGGCAATTCAAAGTAAAGATGGTGAACGCGCTAAGGAATTTCTGCAAGCTTCCTACTCAAAACAGGCGGTTTCGGGCAAATTTGACCTTGTTTTTGAACTCTACAAGGGAGTTAACCTGATTTATCAACGTCCCTTGACCGCAGGAGATAATAATCGTTTTCTCGCTAGTGCCGTGGTGGGTGATACGGTGCTTTTTGCCAATAATATCAAGGTTTTGCGCGAGGCACTTAATAACGTGCAAGTACCGGATTTAAACCTAAAAAATAGCCCTGATTACCGAGAAGCTCTCAAAAATATCACCGAACCGCGTATAGCTATAGTTTACGGCAATTTACCCCCGTTATCGGCTTGGATCGCTAATCAACCCGTCCCGGAGAGTCCCGAAGCAAAACAACGATTAGCCACGGCTTTTTCCCTCAAATCCGGGGGAATAGTCGCTCAAACCGCCTTAATTGGAGTCTTAGGACAGGATGACCAAGCACCAATTTTATCTAGTCCCGTGGGAGCATTATCTTTTATCGGCGAAAATAGCCTTTTAGTCGCCGCTAGTCGCGATTTAAATCG
>NZ_SFBO01000057.1:0-26412 GCF_007095705.1 Microcystis sp. Msp_OC_L_20101000_S702 | reverse complement strand
AGCCAGACTTGGAAACTATCTCATCAAATTAGTCCCCCCATAGAACCCCCTTGAGCCATCTTGCACACTTTTCTCTTTTTGTCAAATTTTATGTTAAGAAAGATGTGACTAATGGATAGATCAAGGGGGGCAGGGGGGATCGAACCTAAAATCCATTTTTAATTTAATTATAACCAGCTACTTACGTTAACTGAATTGATAGCCGCAAACACGCAGCCTGCGCCCAAAACCCATTCTAACCCTCCAGCAAACCCCGCAACTCCTCAACCCCAACCCCCAAAATATCAGCCGCAGCAACGAAAATCTCCTCATCTTGCGTTTGCTGATAAAGAGCAACAAGACAAGGCAAAGAAACGGTTTGTACCCCGTAACCATCCTTAAATTCTGCAAAAATTCGTAAGGCTTGCAGGTAATAACTTTTGGCTTGGCTCAATTCCCCAACTCCTTCCGCTACCCCTCCCAAAAGGTACAGGGAATTGGCTTGGGAGAAGCGATCATCATATTCAATGTAGATCTCAATAGCTTGCTGGCAGTAGCTTCGGGCTTGCTCCCATTCCCCCAATTCTTGCGCTACCGATCCCAAACATTTCAGAATGCTGGCTTGGAAGAAGCGATCCCCATATTCAATGTAGATCTCAATAGCTTGCTGGTAGTAGCTTCGGGCTTGCTCCCATTCCCCCAATTCTTGCGCTAGGATTCCGAAATACTGCAAGGTGCTGGCTTGGGAGAAGCGATCCCCATATTCAATTTCGATCTCAAGGGCTTGCTGGTAGTAGCTTTGGGCTTGCTCCCATTCCCTCAATTCGTGCGCTACCGATCCCAAACCTTTCAGGGTGTTGGCTTGGGAGAAGCGATCCCCATATTCAATGTCGATCTCAAGGGCCTGCTGGTAGTAGCTTCGGGCTTGCTCCCATTCCCTCAATTCGTACTCTACCATTCCCAACTGGTGCAGGGTGCTGGCTTGCAAAGATTGCTTCAATTGACTGTAACTTTCACTAATTTGCTTGATTAATTCGAGGCTTTTTTGGTAAATCTCTTTCGCTTTCTGATAATTGTTACTTTTTAAATATTTGCTTCCTGCCTCGTCAATTATACCAATGATTTCTATTGCCACCTGCCCTTGTTTGGCTTCAGGGGGATAGTTTTCAACAGTTTCGAGAACGAACTCTAGGAGCTTTAAATTAGCCTGAGTATCTTGGGTTAGCAAGCAAGAAATAATACCAAGTACGCTTTCTTGCTGATTGAGGGCGATTTGCAAAGCATTAAACAGATTTTCATACTCCCAGCGACAGAACAATATCCCCCACTGCTTCTCTTTCGGATTTTTGGAATTTAGTAAGGTATCAAAATAACTACCTGCCAAGTCTCGGTAATGATTCTTAAAACCCTCCCAAATTGCTGCTTGTGTCTCTGGTGCTAATTCCTTTAACTTCGTCTTCAGGAAGTAGGGAAAAATGGGCTGGATAGTCAAAAAACTCGGCAATTCTTCACTCATCGGCGAAAGCAAACCCCAATGAATCGCTTCTTCTATCGCTGCATCAAATTGGTCAAACTGATAGCCTTGTAAAGGTTCTAATTGCTGTAGTTGTTGGCTATATTGATGAATAACACCCCTGAAAATAACCCCACTAAAAGGCGCTAAACAGAGTAACAACTTCTGCGCCTCTTCCGACAAATTACTGTGGGAATACTCCACACACTTGATGATATTATTAGTCTTATTCTCATCCCCCACATCAGCTAACTCTGCCAACTGTAACCCTTGCCAAATCTCCTCCGGTGACTGTCGCTTCAGATTCGCTAATACCACTTCCATCGCCAACGGATACCCCGCCAACAACTTCATCAAGCGCTCAAAATCATCATCCTTTTTAATTGCATTTTTCCGACTCTTCGCCTGACGTTCTAAGATTCTCTCCGCTAATTCAGTTCTCGACTCTTGGTCTAATCCTTGTAACTGATAGATATTCTCCTTAAAAGTCCTGCGTTGCAGCCAAGTTTCCTCACTGCGAGAACCCAAAATCACCTTCGTTTTTCCCCCCACCAAATTCGTGAGAAAATCGGCGATTTCTTCCCTCTCATTCTCCGGTAAAGTATTCTGAATTGCTAACGGTTGTCCCGTCACCGACTCCAGATTATCTAAAATGAGAATATACGCCTCACTGCGGAGTTTTTGCTCTAGTTTCCTTACTCGCGCTTTCAGGTTCATCGCTTGGAAACTCGCCTGTTCAAAGCGATTATAAATTACCTGACCAATTTCATGGACAATCTGTTCTAACGTCCAAGCTTTTCTATCATAACCAAAATAGAAAATATGGGTCGCCCAGTTGGTTTTCTGCCACCATTCTCGTAGATAATTGAGTAAAGTAGTTTTTCCTGTCCCTCCCATTCCTTTGAGTAAAAGGATATTATGTTTCAGCAGCGCCTTTTCCATCTTGAGAATCTCTAAATCCCTTCCCACAAAGCCGTATTCTGGTAAAGGAAAGACATATTGATTGCCGATATGTTCCCAGTATTTTTCCTCCTCTTCTGGAGTAAATGGACGCAAATTGAGATTAATTTTACCGCGACAATAAATCACCGGTAATAACCAATCTTCTAAATCTATTATCGTATTATAATAGGCGCGGCGTTGCTTATTATTGAATAACTCTAACCGTCCCTTTCGCATCGCTTCCGTTAGGTCTTTTCCGTTCAATAATTGCTGATAAATTGGTTTCATCATCAACTTAGCTGCAGAAACCGTCACCGAATATCCCATCGCCACCACTGCTTGCATTCCCGCAGTCATCAAACGACTTCCTAAACTGGTTTCCCGATAGTCTTCTGATTCCTGGGAAATTTGCTTTGCTGACTGACAAGCATTGAGAATACAAATAGGGATATTTTTCCCGGTGAGTAAATTCGCTAATTCCGTCGCTTCTACCGGAGTCGCTTGACCTTTTTCTTCTCCTTCCAGAAACAGAAAAGCTTTTACTCCCTCATATTCTGCTAAATCCTCCAGTCCCCATCCCCTTTGATAGCGCCAAGAATCCCCGTGAACCTGTCTTTGGTACTGTTCATATTCCATCAATCCGCCATGAACATCGAAATGAATAACATGATAGTATCCTTCTCCCTTCTCATCCAGATGTCTGGTTAGTGATTCATAAGTTCCGGGACGCAAAATATCAATTTTTACCGGTATTTCACTACTATTTACCAGTTCTACCAAAGGACGGGAAATCGTGCGATAGTTAACATCAGATTCCTCATTAGGACGCGCAATCACCACCAGAAGATTGATAGTAGGATAAGTGGCCATTTGCACCGGGACAACTGTAGCCCCTCGACGCTGGCGGGAGATGATACAATCTATAGAAAAAGGACGCGGTAAATCAGGATCTTTCAGCGCTTCCCAATGTAAAGCTTGAAATTCTGGCGACTGACTTTCGATGATAATTTGCAGTTGACTTAACTGCTTTCGCAAGTCTCGATATTCCCCATAAGCATTTAAATTACTCTGGAAAACCTGTTTAAATAGGTTTTCGCCATAGTTTTGGACACTGTTGGCGGCTTTTTGCGCTTTATCCGTCTCTAGCGTCGGAAATACTAACCATTCCTCAAAGTACCATTCTAGGTCTTTTTCTTCTTGGTTAGTAAAGGGGTCAGTAACCGTAATTGGGTAGCTGTTACCGCTATCAAAATTGAGACTAGCAGTAAAGCCACCATCGTTAATTCCTTCTTCGCGGATGGTGAGGACTAACATAGAGATAAGTTTAGAATTGTTCTATTACAACTCTTCAGCAGTTTAACGGTATTATACTGGAAAAAACCTATTGCTTTGAGCCTATGGATGTTCGAGCGGCAGTTGCCCTAGAAGCGGGAAAACCCCTAACTATTGAAACGGTAAAATTAGCCGCACCGCAAGCGGGGGAAGTGTTAGTAGAAATCAAAGCCACGGGAGTTTGTCACACCGATGCCTATACTCTCTCTGGGGCCGATCCTGAAGGCTTATTTCCCTCAATTTTAGGCCATGAAGGGGCCGGAATCGTGGTAGAAGTGGGAGAAGGTGTCACTAGCCTAAAAGTGGGGGATCATGTTATTCCCCTATACATTCCCGAATGTCGTCAGTGCGAATACTGTCTCAGCTTTAAAACCAATCTCTGTCAAGCGATTCGTCTTACCCAAGGTCGGGGAGTAATGCCAGATGGAACCAGTCGTTTTTCCCTCGATGGTCAGCCTCTTTATCACTACATGGGAACCTCGACTTTTGCTAACTATACCGTGCTGCCGGAGATTTCTCTAGCCAAGATTCGCCCGGATGCTCCCTTTGAAAAAGTCTGTTATATCGGCTGCGGAGTCACTACAGGTATCGGTGCGGTGATTAATACCGCTAAAGTGGAACCGGGGGCAAAAGTGGTGGTTTTTGGTCTGGGAGGTATCGGTTTAAATGTTATTCAAGGGGCCCGTTTGGTGGGGGCCGATATGATTGTCGGGGTCGATATCAATCCCCAGAAACAAGCTTTAGCGACCAAATTCGGGATGACTCATTTTGTTAATCCCCAAGAAATTGAGGGGGATTTAGTGGCCTATCTGGTGGATTTAACTAAAGGTGGGGCCGATTATAGTTTTGAGTGTATCGGCAATGTCCAGATTATGCGTCAAGCTTTGGAATGTTGCCATAAAGGTTGGGGTGTTGCCACTATTATCGGTGTAGCCGGGGCCGGCCAAGAAATTAGTACCCGTCCTTTTCAATTAGTCACCGGACGGGTCTGGAAAGGTACGGCTTTTGGTGGGGCAAGGGGTCGTACAGATGTACCAAAAATAGTCGATTGGTACATGGAGGGCAAGATTAACATTGATGATTTAATCACCCACGTTCTACCTCTGGCAAGAATTAACGAGGCCTTTGACCTGATGCGCCAAGGGGATTCTATCCGCAGTGTGATTACATTTTGAGCAGGGATAATGTTAAATTAGGTTAAGAAATACTTGACAAACTCTTAACTATATGTCTGCGCCAGTTTCCTCGCTCTCTTTAACTTACTATAGAAGCGATCAATCTTTGTGTCCTCTGTGTCTGGAGTGATTCCTTCCACTCCCAGTATTTACACCTATTTTGTTAAGATATATTGCAGATACCCTGAACTTTAGTCAAGAGAGGAGCTAAATCACCTAGTATTGCGTCCTTTTCAGTGTTGCCAAAGGCACGGCGTAGCCGTCCAGTAAACAGTGAAAAGACATCAGGTACCTTTTGGGCGAACGCAGTTCGCCCCTACATTGTGGACAAAATCCGTTACTGTAGGGGCGCAAAGCTTGCGCCCTCCGATCGATCAGGTTTGCTGATCACCCTAAGTAGGGCGAGAGCCTTCGAGATGTTAGGGACTTGCGCTTTGATAATGTGCCATCTGGCTGGTCTAATTCTTCTACAGAGCGATTTTCTGGCTGGGATATTATTCCCACGCAAGTCCCTAACTGATGACTAATAACTTTTAAATTTTTAACTTTAAGCAAATGCGTAATAGCGGACTCCTATCAAAAACCAAAGTCAAACTGAAACGGAAAAAAACGCTCACCTCGCCGACGCGGCCAGCACCGAATAAATTACAGAATAAAATCAAAGATAAAGAGCGTCTAGTCGGTCGTCAGCGTCAGTCATGGCTAATTATGGGATTAATTAGCCTTGTCCTGCTAGGAGGAGTTGGCTCGCGCTTGGCCTATTTACAACTGCAGCAAGGACAAATTAACCGAGAAAGGGCAGAAAATAATCGGATTCGCATTCTTCCCAAACCTCCAGTCCGGGGCAACTTATTCGATCGCAATGGCAAAGTTTTGGCTACGGCCCGCTTAACCCATGCGGCCTATATTTGGCCCAAATCCCAGCGTAATCCCGCCCAAAAACTCAATCTTGACCGTTTAGCCAGTATTTTAGGCATTCCCAGAAGCGACCTAGAAAAACGCATTAACGAAGCGGACGAAAACCCCTCCACCCTCATCCGCATCGCTAGGGGTTTAACTCCGGCCCAAATTATCGCCCTAGAGGAATACAAAGACGAATTAACCGGCATTGAAGTGGACGTGGAATCAGTGCGCTACTACCCCAATGGTAAAATCGGGGCGCATATTCTCGGTTATACTGGGGAACTAACCCCGGAGGAATATCAAGCCAAAAGATCCCAGGGCTACCGGTTGGGAGATGTCGTCGGTAAAATGGGTGTAGAAGCCGCCTACGAGTCAAAATTGCGGGGAGAATGGGGAGGAATGCAGTTAGAGGTCAACGGATCGGGACAAGTAATCCAAATTCTCGGCCAAAAAATTGCTAAACCGGGCCAAGATGTCACCCTGACACTAGATTTAAAACTCCAAAAAGCCGCCGAGGCCGCTTTAGGAAAACGCAAAGGTGCGATCGTGGCGATCGATCCCCGGGATGGTTCCGTGCGGGCCATGGTCAGTTATCCTAGTTTTGATCCTAATGTTTTCTCGGCCCCAATTACCACCGCCACTTGGAAAAAACTACAAGCGGAGGGCAACCCGTTTGTTAACCGCGCTCTCCAAGGATTCCCCCCCGCTTCCACCTTTAAAGTCGTCACTGCCACTGCTGGCATGGAATCGGGTAAATTTCCCCCCAATACGGTCTTAAATACCTTTGCTGCCCTTTATGTGGGGGGGACAGCTTTCGGGGAATGGAATCACGCTGGTTTTGGTCCGATCGGTTTTGTCCGGGCCATGGCCATGAGTAGTAACACTTTTCACGGTCAAATTGGTCGCGGAGTGGGGGGACCGACTTTAATTGCCACGGCTCGGCGCTACGGTTTCGGTCAGAAAACCGGGATAGAATTAGCAGAAGAAACCCCGGGGTTAATTGCCGATCGCGATTGGAAGCTGCGTAATTTTAAAAACTGGGATTGGTCCGTAGGGGATACGATTAATATGTCGATCGGTCAAGGATTTACCCTCGCAACTCCCCTACAGGTAGCTGTGATGTTTGCTGTCCCCGCTAACGGCGGTTTTTTGGTGAAACCGCACCTTTTACAGGATGCCCGGGATGTTAAGGAATGGCGCAAGTCTTTGAACATGAAACCTAGCACCCTAGACACCCTGAGAAAGTCCCTGAGAGCCGTGGTAGCGGAAGGAACGGGGCGGGCCCTATCAGACCCCGCTTTACCGCCTGTAGCGGGCAAAAGCGGCACGGCAGAAGCACCTCCAGGCAAGTCCCACGCTTGGTTTGGAGCTTTCGCGCCTTTTGATAAGCCCGAAATTGTCGTGGTCGCCTTTGCGGAACATTCCGGCGGTGGTGGTGGTAAAGTGGCCGCACCTATGGTACGTCAGGTAATGGAGGCCTATTTTAATATCAAGCCGAAAGAAGAAAAACCCCGGCCGAAGCCTTAGAGACCTGTGGCGGTAAGCGGCACACAGCGCACGGTAATTCCCGTGGCCGTGGCAATTTTTTCCGCCCAAATCGCCAATATTTCAGCGTTTACGGGTTTGAGAATTTGCATTCCGTCGGCAGCGGTGAGGGGATTATTACCGCGAGTTTCTAATTGTCTTTGTCTGGCCCGGGGACGGGTCGGGGTGTTGAGTTGAATTTCATCCGGTTGTAGCTGTTGCATCAAATCGATATACTGGTCTTGCTCTTGGGGCGACCAAGAGGCCAGCACCATGGTTTGAATTGCTAGTTTTCCCGACCATTCTTGGCGAAATTGTCTTAATCCCGACCAACAACTCTGCCAATCTAGGCCAGGGACTGGACGGTTAACCCGTCGCCATTGGGACTCGGAAACAGCATCGATTTTAGCGGCGACGATATCAGCTTTGCTCAAGTCTTGACGCACTCGGGCATCTCCCAAAAGGGTACTATTGGTTAAGACCGCCACCGGCCGCTCGGTTATTTCCTTGACGGTGGCCAGTATTTCCCCTAAATTGAGGGCGAGGGTGGGTTCCCCGCTACCACTGAGAGTGACTATATCCACGTCCCAGGGGGCAAAGGCACTTAAATCCCTGCTAATTTGTTCGCTGGTGATAAAAACTCTTCGTTGCTCGGTTTTTTGCTCAATTTCTCCTAACTGACAGTAAGCACAGTTAAAGGAACAGGTAGAAACTAAACCAATCGGATCGATGCCCAAGGAACTGCCGAAACGCCAAGAGGCAACCGGACCATATACGGAGCAGAAATAATCTTGGCGAGCAGTCATCGAAAATACCGAAAGAAGACGGAGAGGGAGGGATTCGAACCCTCGGTACGGTCTTACGATTCGTACAACAGATTAGCAATCTGCCGCATTCGACCACTCTGCCACCTCTCCAAGATGACATTACTTTAGTCTAACATGAAAGGCCACTTTTTGGCAAGTAATTTTTGGGCAGTTAATCGCCTAAACGACCATCCTCCATATTGACAATGCGATCGGCGATGTCGAAAATCCGGTTATCGTGGGTGACAAGTAAAATCGTGCAACCTTGTTCTTTTGCCAATTTCTGCATGATTTCCACCACATTGCGCCCGGATTGTTTATCTAAGGCCGCGGTCGGTTCATCAGCGAGGACTAATTTGGGATGACTGACGAGGGCGCGAGCGATCGCCACTCGTTGTTTTTGTCCCCCAGACAAATTTTCTGGGTAATAATCGACTCGGTTTCCTAAGCCAACTGTTTCTAAGATCGCTTGTGCTTTGATGTCTAAATCTTCCTGAAGAAATTCTTCATGAAGTTCCAGAGATAAGCGAACATTTTGTTTAGCAGTCAGAAAACTCATTAAATTATGTGCTTGAAAAATATAGCCAAGTTGTTTACGAAGCTGGGTTAATTGGTTTTTGCTTGCTCCATATATTTGTTGTCCCAAAATTTTGAGACTCCCTTCTTGAGCGGAACGTAACCCCCCCATCAGAGTTAGTAGGGTAGTTTTGCCGGAGCCGGAAGGACCTGTTAAGATGACAATTTCTCCTAGATTAATATTAAGAGTAATATCAAATAATACCTGTTTACGCAGTTTTCCTTCGCCAAAATAGTGATTAAGAGAATTGATAGATATAACAGGTTCTAATGAAGTTACAGATTCAATTTGCAGCATTTCCATAGTTGTAACTATCCTCGAAACTAAAAAATATCCGCTGGGTCAGCAGAACGCAGTTTATTCATGGCGATCACTCCAGAAACAGCACACATAGTAATTGTCAATATTAATACCATTACAGCGCGTCCAAGTTTCATCATAATTGGTAATTGAGTAGCACTTGAACCAACTTGATAGAGTCCTAAAGACAGGAAAAAGCCGGAGATATAACCCAAAATAGCTAATAATAAGGCAGCTTGCATTAAGACACCAAGTAAGTAGCGATCGCTGTAACCCATAGCTTTCATAGTAGCGTATTCTGGTAGATGATCTGACACATCAGAATAAAGAATTTGATAAACAATCACAATACCAACAATAAATCCTACTATCACCCCTAAACTAAAAATGAAGCCGATTCCTTGAGTGCTCCAATAATGAATTTCATTTTGTGCCAATTGAGATGGAGTAAGTAGTTTTACATCTTTGGGTAAATTTGCTGTAATTTTTGCTTGAATTTCTTGAACATTTACTCCCGGTTTTAATTTAATAAGACCCATAGATATTTGCTCAGGTTTATTATCAGGAAAAAGGTTAAGAAAAGTTGAATCACTGGTAATGACATTCCCGTCAGTTACAAAGGAAGCTCCTATATTAAATAAACCAACTACCTCTACAGTTTTATCATTAACTTGGATTTCTAGATTTTCTTGCTGTTTGAATAAATCAGTAATTGGTCCGTATTCTGGTCGAGAACTTTGGTCAAATAATACCCGATTAAGTAGTTTTAATTTTGTTTGATTTTCCTCAAGTTCTACTAAGGATAAAGGTGGGTTAACTGGATCAATGCCCCAAACTAAAATAGTACGATTAATCTCAGTTTGAGGATTACGCCATTGAGCAAAACCCATATAGATAGGCAACACTGATTCAACTTGTTCATAGGCGAGGGTTTGAAATAATCGCTCTCTGGGAAATTGTTTAACTATGTATAGGGTTTGAAACTGAGAGTTAACTAAGACTAGATCCCCTTGTAAAAGTTGATAAGATTTTGCGGATCCATCAAACAAAGCATCTAACATTCCTAGTTGGAAAAACATCAGAATATCAGCAAAGGCAATTCCTGCTATTGCGACGAAAAGACGAATTTTTTTCTTCATTAGCTGATGCCATGCTAAGGGAGTTTTACGGAACAGTTTCTTGGGCATATACTGGCTCAATATTAAGGGTTTAAGAATTAGGATTGTCAACTTGTATTTCTACTTGTACTTGCAAATTAGTTAAGCTGGCTACCCGTTGACTATCTTGAGAATTGAGACGAATTTTGACTTCTATGACTCGGCGATCTAGGTTTTCTCCTGGTTGACTACTAAAGACATTTTGCCGATTTACTTGTAAACCAATTTGAGAGACAGTCCCCTTTAATTTACCCGAAAAAGCTTGGCTAGTAATGACAGCTTGTTGTTCCAGTTTCACTTTATCAATATCAGTTTGATACACCTCTGCTACAGCCACCATATTATTTGTTTGTGCCAGTTCTAGCAAACCAGAATCACCAATTTTTTCGCCAACTCGCGTATGAATTTTGAGAATTTGTCCGTTAATAGGACTCTTGATATAAACTTGATTTAAGTTGGTTTCTGCTTGTTGTAAATTAGCCACAGCATTATCAACTTCTGCTTGCGCTATTTGTAGATCAACTGGACGAACTTCAGCCACTTGATTAAGGGTAGCTTTTGCTTGTTGAATTTGCTGTATTCCTGTTGCCTTAGTACGCTCTAAGTTAGCTTGAGCTTCGGCGATCTGTTCTTGATAAGTGGTAATAATACGTTGTAGATCTGCTTGCGCTTCTTTGAGACTTTCTTGCAGGGTTTTTTGATTGAGACACTTACTATCATAATCAGAACTAGATACGACTCCATCTTGATATAACATCTGATAACGTTGACATTCAGTTTTAGCATTTTCTAGTTCTGCTTGTAAACGGGCAATTGTCGCTTTTTGTGTGGCTTTTTCTCCCTGTAACTGTGCTTGTAGTTTGGCTATAGTTGCCTTTTGCTCTCTAGTTTGTCCCTCTAAATCAGCTTTAGCCTTTTCTACCGTCGCTTTTTGAGCATTAATCTCTCCAACCTTTGCCCCTGCTTTAACTTGAGCTAGACGCGCTTGAACTACTTTTAACTGTTCTTGATTTTGTTTAACTACTGATTGTAAACGGTTACGAGAATCTAAAATCGCAATTATTTGTCCTGTGACTATTTTATCTCCTTCTTTAACTAATAATTGTTCTACGCGATCGCCATCTAAAGGCAAGGGAGCATCTAGACGGATAACTTCACTTTCCGGTTCTAATCTTCCTAATGCTGCTACTTTGGTAATAGGGGGCGTTGTTGCTTTTGATTCAGAGGGCGATGAATTATTCCATCTGAGGGGGAAAACTTGATAAACTCCCCCCACACTGGTGATAGTTGTAGCAGCAATAGCAATGGCTAAAATCCAGCGCCAAGGATGAGAATGCTTGGATAATGAATCATTTTTCATAGCTATTTCTTCCGTTTTGTTTTTGCTCTAGATAACTGGTAATCATGTTTTTGAGTAAGATACCCTGCTCAGAAAAAGATATGGTTTCTCCCTCAAATAGTCTTACCAAAAGTAAACCGTGAAGTAGGTTGACAACTAAATTAACAACTGTTTGATCTTCTAAGTGTAAATAATCTCTAATAACCTCTCGAACTTTTTTGTTAGCTTGTTTTAAAATCTCATTTTCAAAAAACTCTTGAGGCTCTTTTGTTCGATAAAAATCAATCCAAATTAGAATTTGTTGAGAAAAGTAATCTTTATTGTAGTCCACAAATTCCATCAGTGTAGCTATTCGCTCTGACAAAGCACCAGTATCTTTCGTCGCAGATTGAAAGTTAAGAGTATCTTCCTGTGTTTGCTCTAAAACCAACTGTAAGAATAAAGATTCCTTGCTCGGAAAGTAGTGGTAAAGTGTGCCGGTTGAAACTCCAAGCTCTTGAGCAATTTGGCGCATGGTGATAGTAGCATAACCTTTTTGCGCAAACAGGTTAAAGCTCTTGCTCAATAGTTCCTTACGGTATTGCTGGTGATCTACGACTTTGGGCATACTTAGGCTTCCTCAACTACTGGTTTAATTATACCATACATACGTTATAAATAAACTCCTCAGTTATAAGGCTTTGAGCAAACATAATGTACTTATAACTGTCCTAGTCCGAGCGCCAAACAAAAAACACCAAGAGCAAGCAAAGATAAACTGAGTAGGATATTTAATCGGATATAGATCCAGTTTTTTCGTCGACTCAGCCAAATTTTTAATCGTCTTTCTTGCCAAATAGCTGCAAGATTTAAAGCGATAATAGGCAGCGTATAAATCAAAGCATAAAGCATTAAATAAAATAGCATAAACATCAAATTAACAGGCATTTTCTTGACTTCAATAACAGCAAAAATAAGTAAAAAAGCACCAGGGGATTCAGCCAAAATAGTAGCACTTCCTAAGCAGAAAAATTTTAGGTAGCTAGTATAATTAAACACTGATAAAGAGCTACTTTTTTTAATTTTGGGAATTTGATATCTATGTTGCCAGAGATAGCATCCATAAGTGGTGATTCCTATGCCCAGTAAGATTAAAGTCCAAGAAGGGTTAAATAAATTATTTTTTGAGATCAGATCGAGTAATTTACCCAGTCCAAAGTAGAGAAATAATAACTGAGCAAAAATAGTCAAAAAAATCCCGTGGATAAATCCCCAAACCTCACCGATTCCTTTGTATAAAAGAATAGCGATAGCGATAGCAATTTCGGGTGGATTAATGCTATCAATCAAGGCTAGGGAAATAATGGTCAGAGTAATCATAACCATTGAATTTACCTCTGTCATATAAGTTAATTATAGCTTGTCATAACTGATTTGCTCTGGAAAAAATACTTGAAAATAACTAGATTTTGGTGGATAAGATTTAGATTGGGAGCATCTAAATATAGTCAAGGCCATAGCCAAAGCGAATATAATATCTGATAATCGCCCTAAATGAAGTAGCATATTTTCATAATTTTGATTCATCGTGATTCTCCATAGTGAAATTGTAACAATGAAACTAATTTTTCGTTGGCACATTCGTTAAGATTAAGAGATGACTGAGTTATCTTAGTTCTTACCCCATGAGAAAAAGTAATTTTTTCAATAAGATGTCCCCAATGCAACAGGCTATTATATTTAGACGGACTATAATCACCACAAATACTCACTCCTGCAATTTGATAATTACACAGTTGCATAAAAGTAGAAATAACTGTCTCAACATCTTCTATTGATAGCTCTCCTGCTCCCCAAATTTGCCTATTTTCCTGAGCATTTAAGACATCTTTATCAATGGCAATAAAAAGAGGAAATTGTGCCAATTCATCATGATATTTAGCCAGCAACGAGAACAATCTGTCTTGAAAAACTGACGAAGATATTTTGACCGGTTGGTTAACTGTCTGCTGATAATTAAGATAAGGATTTTTCCTAAAACTTCGGGTTGCAGGTAAACAAATTACCTGGCCATCATCAATATATTTCTGCATCCCTATTCCGTTAGCACAACATTCAAGATTATCTAAAAAAGAGCCTGAAGCATCAAAAGCTTTTTCCGTTCCACCCACATGAAAGACTTTTAAAATATTAGTAGTTTTAAAAGCTTCATATAACCAAGAGCCGCACATTATATCAGTCAGAAAAAAAGCATCCCAATCAGAGTGTTGATCAAAGAAAAGAAGATTAAATCGAGTTTGTATTTGACGGAGTAAAGTGAGAGTAACATGATCAAAATCATTAGACCCCAAAAAAGTTATCCAAGGTGATTGATTGCTTAATTTATTGAGTTTTATTGCTAACTCGATCTCAAATTTATTAAACTGAGAAAAGGAACTTATTAGTCTAATTTTAGTCCCCCATTTAAACATGGGAATAATTTCATAATCTCCCCCTTCTAAAAGATGAAGTTGTTGAGTAACACTACCATCTAAATTAATTAATCTGAGATTGAATGCTCTAGAAATGTTATTTTCCCTTGAGTTTAGAGTCAATACATTTCGTTTAACTTTAAATTTTTGAGTCAAAATAAATCTCTGAAATCCTATGTAAATTAGGTTAATGGCTAATCCGCTTAATACTAGGGGGAGTATTAAAACTTTTTGAGAAAAGACAAGAGAAGCTAAATAAGCAAATAAAGAAACAGAGAGAATGATGTAAATAGGAAATATTTCTAGGAAAATTACAGCAGTACAGAATACTAAGGCAGTTGTCCAATATTCGATCATTGGGTTTAAGTGATGTTTCGTTTTGTTTTTAGTTAGTTGTTTCATTGTTGTTATTTTTTAGCAAGTAAATAGATTAAGCAAAAAAATGGGCTACCAAGGATTCAAATATAAAACTAGGAAGTATTTTTTTGAGAAAAACATAAATAGATTCTGTCCCGATTATATAGCGTAGTCTTGGCCTTTTAGTTTGAGCTATTTTGCCGATCAGGTTAGCGACTTCTTGGGGAGCTGCTTTTGTGTTTTTAACTTCTTCCAATGTTTTATTTAATATTCGTTGTCCCCGCTCATAATAAGCAGATTGAGGTGTATAGGCACTGGTAAGTAATTGCCGAGTATCACTCTGGATATTGGTGGGATAAGTACCCGGTTCTACAAGAGAAACCCAAATATTAAAAGGCAGTAGTTCATACCTCAAGCATTCACTAAACCCCTCTACAGCAAATTTGCTCGCACAATAAGAAGATAAACTAGGAATCCCAATTAATCCTGCTATACTAGAAACATTAATAATCTGCCCTTGATGACGCTCTCGCATATAAGTAACTACTTGTTGAGTGAGGGTAACTAATCCAAAAAAATTAGTCTCAAACTGAGTCCGAAACTGCTCTAAAGAAATATCCTCAGCAAAACCTCCTAAACCATTACCAGCATTATTAATTAGGACATCAATTGACTTAAACTGCTCGATAACAGTCTCCACACACAGTTGAATTGAATCTAAGTTAGTAACATCTAACTGGAATAGTTTGCACCAGGGATGAGGGGTATCTAAAAAAAGATTAGATTCAGTTTTTACGGGTAATTTATTTGAGTTTTTTTCAAGAGAATCTAGTTGAGATAGAGCTTTTTCTAAGCAATTGCGTTTTTCTAGATTTCGCATAGTAGCTATGACTAAAAAGCCTCGTCGTAACATTTCCAGTGTTGTCAGCAGACCAAAGCCACTGGAACATCCGGTTATTAATACTACTTTAGGAAACACATCATTTCTCCCTTAATTAAGTAGATAAGCTGTTATTTTTTTAGTTCGCTTAAAAGGGGTTAAGTTATCCTATCTTTTTGTTAGAGACATTATAGGTAATGTCTCTACAAGTAATAGAAAATATGACTGAATAACATCTTTTTTCCTTTCTCTTAATCCCTTTCTGTTTTTATCTATTTAAAATTAATAATTTAGATTAGATAAAGATGAACGAAGATTTTGAGAAATTTTTCTGATGATATGTCAATCAGAACTTATAACACTCTCGTACTTTTTTTAGGGCTTCAACAAACAGATTAATATCCTCATCAGTATGCTTATTATTGATCATTAATCGGATTAAAGCTTTGCCACGTTCTACGGCAGGATAACGGAATATAGGAATACAATACCCCATTTCCAGTAAATCTCGTCGTACTTGTTCAGCTACTTCATCCTCACCAATAATAATTGAAGTAATATAGGATGGTGTATCATTAAGATGAAAACCTAAATCAATTAAATTTTCTCGCAGTTGTAAACAACGCTTGAGATAATTATCCATGATCTCCGGATGACTTTCCAAGTAGTTGATAATTTCCAGATTAGTCGCTGCTGTTGCTGGCTGCATTGTAGCCGTGAATAATGAAGTCCCTGAAAGAATCTCAAAAGATTTAACAAATTCTTCGGGTCCACTGATTGCTCCGCCTTCAATTCCCACTGCTTTAGAAAAAGAAACCATAATAAAAGTGGCTCTCTTTAAAGTTTGATATTCCTTATAAAAAGGTCGATTAGGATTACCGTAGATCATAAATCCATTGGCATCATCAACATAAGATAAAGCCCCATAACGTTCACATATATCAAGTAATTGATCCACAGGGGCAATGCTTCCATCCGAAGAATATACCGTTTCAAAAACCACAACAATTTTAGGGGATTGAATCGTTTTTAAAACTTGTTCAAGGGAGGAAGGATCATTATGTTTGAAAGCGAAAACCTGAGAACCAAATTTTAGTCCAGATAGGGGATTCCATAAACTCCAGTGACAATCTCGATCCAATATAAAGACCACATCATGGTTATCTATTGTTACCGTTTCATCAAATCCAAAAGAACTGGTCATGGCATTCATAAAACCGATGTTAGCTAAAGCCCCGGTTCCAAAGGTTAAGGTATATTCTTTTTGCCATATTTCGTTCATCTTTTGCTCAAGTAACAGATGAGGACGGCAAACTCCTTGAGTAAGACGAGAACCCCCAGTGGCTAATCCATATTGACGGGTATTTTCACAAAACATATCAATGAAATGCTGTTCTTGTTGTAATCCCAGAAAATTAATCCCCGATAAGTTAATCAGTTCTCGTCCATCCCGTTTAATATGAGAGCCACTCATCCCATCCATAACCGGAATCCCTCCATAAAGAAATCCGCTGGCTTCAGAGTCTTCAAGAAATTTTTTATTACCCCATACATGGGATTTTACCGATGTTTGTGAGGCTGATTTATCTCGGATGAGTTGGCTCAAAAGATGACGCTTTTGAGAGGAAGAAAGTTGATTTAGAGTATCAATATTTGTAGCCATGGTGAATTTGTCTCCTATTTAGATAACATCGAACTGAGTAGAGCATCAACATCTTCATCACTAAGTTGATCTATCTGTTTCAACATCAGTTCTGATGAATGGTCAAAATGAGTTGGTAAAGAGTTCTGGGAATTAGCTGATGGTTTATCAGAAGAAATTTGGTGAGTTTCTAGGATTTGCTCATTCAGAAGTAGGGCTAAACTGGTAACAGTAACACCCTCAATGAATTTCACTAGAGGAATTTCAACTTCCCAATCGGTATTTAACCGATTCTTCAATTCAACAGCCATCAAAGAGTCAAAACCTATATCTTGTAAAGGCTGCTCAATATTAATCTGAGAGAGTTCCAAACCGAAAATCTGCGCCACAGCATTTTTAAGATAATTTATGAGCCAATCAAGGCGTGAGTCAGGATTCAAGTTTTGCCATTGGCAGACCAGCGTATTTTGTTTTACTTGTGGCATTTTATCTCCCTGTTCTGGGGAGGAAGCTAATTCCTTGAATAAGGGAGGTTTCGCTCCTTTATGACTATTAAGAAACTTAGACCAGTTGACAGGCATAACCGCGACTTGTCCGGCATTTTGCCCTAATAGTTCCTCTAATATTTGTAATCCTTGTTGGGGTGAAATCATATCCAGTCCCTGAGTAGCAAAACGGTCTTGTGAATAACTATCAAGACGGGTAGCCATTCCCCCTTCAGACCAAGGACCCCAGTTAATACTTAATCCGGGTAGTTCTAAACTCCGGCGATAGTGAGCTATAGCATCCATGAACGCATTAGCTGTGGCATAGTTACCTTGACCCGGTGAACCCATTAATGAGGCTATGGACGAGAAACAGACAAAGAAATCTAAAGGTAGATCCCAACTAAAACAATGTAGATTCCATGTTCCTGTTATTTTGGGAGCCATAACACGGGTAAAACGTGGCCAATCTAGTTGTGATAAGAGTCCATCATCTAACACTCCTGCTGCATGAACAATTCCACGCATAACGGGTAAGGATGCTGTAATTTTCTGGAATAATTTTTGAACATCCTCTTGTTTAGAAACATCCGCCTTGATGATAACTACCTCAGTTCCTGCCTGTTTCCATTGTTCAATCAATGTGATAGCTTCTGTATTTGGTTCACTTCGTCCGGTGAGAACTAAGTATTTAGCACCTTGAGAAACCATCCAATCAGCTACTTTTAACCCTAATGCTCCTAAACCTCCAGTAATTAAATAACTGCTATCAGAACGGATTGTTTGCGCTTGTTCTAAAACCGGCAGAGAAATCACAACTTTACCGATATGTTTGGCCTGTGCCATATATCGAAATGCTTCTACTACTTGCACGATGGGGAACACTTTGTAAGGTAAAGGTTTGAGAGTTTGTTGTTGAAAATGTTCCATCAATTGATTGAGCATTTGTGTGATTAAGTTCGGGTCTTTTTCGGCTAGTTCTAATAGATCAAAGGGATGATAAGAAGCTTCGGGGCATTTTTGCAAGACTTGGTTTTCATCCCAAATCCCAATTTTGCCAATTTCAATAAATCGCCCTTTTGTGTTTAATACGTCAAGACTCTTGGGAATAAATTCACCATTTAAGCTGTTGAAAACGATGTCAACTCCTTTATTTTGGGTAAGAGATAGGATCTGATCAGCAAAATCTAGGGTGCGGGAGTTCATTACTTGTTCTACCCCTATAGATTTCAGGAATTGAGACTTACTCCCACTAGCAGTGGCGAAAATCTCTGCTTTTACCTGTTGAGCGAGTTGAACGGCGGCCTGTCCTACCCCACCGGCGGCGGCATGGATTAACACGCGATCGCCCGCTTGAATTTTGGCTTGATGATGTAATCCGTAGTAAGCTGTCAAGAAGGCGATAGGAAGAGTAGCAGCTTCTTCAAAAGTCATATTAACGGGTTTAGTTGCTACAAAAGCAGCGTTTACGGTGACAAAACTGCTCAAACTACCTACGGCCATAGCGGCAATGACTTCATCCCCAACCTTGAAATGAGAAACTTTTTCCCCTACTGCGACGATTTTACCAGCACATTCTCCACCAAAGGGGATCTCAGTAGCAGAAGAAATCCCTAACTGTTGGGTATATTCTTTCAGAAGTCCTAGCGCGTTAAGAACATCTCGGAAGTTAAGTCCAGCCGCATAGACCTGTATCTCTACCTCAAGTGGCCCTGGTTGGCGACGTTCAAGGGGTTCTAGGGTCAGATTTTCTAAGATCCCATAGTTTGATATTTTAACTTGGAATGGTTTAGTTCCCAGTTGATTCTCAACATTTAGGGATTGAGCGCTATGTCGCACCAGTCGAGAAACATGACGGATTTCTTGACGATAAATAACCTGATTTTCGCTGTCAGGAGCTAATATTTCCGCTAAAAGTAGGGATTGGTTAGGATTTGATGATGCTTCTAGATCCACACATACACATTGTAATTCTGGATGTTCTAGGGCGATCGTTCGGCCAAGTCCCCATAAAGGTGCTTGTTCAATAGCTAAGGATGTGTCTGAGGGATCTAAAGTTTGTGCACCTTGAGTAACTAACCACAGACGGGGTAAATTTGTACCTCGTTTTTGAGTTAAAGCTTGAACTAGAGACAAGACACTACCACAGCCTATTTCTTGCGCCTTTTGTAAGGCTTCTAGAGATAAATCTGTAGATGAATTATTCTCACAACTCCATAAATGAACTATTCCTTTTAAGGGAGGTTTATTTTCTAAGCTCTCTTGGAAAAGTTTGGTAAAATCATCGGTAACAAGAGGATTAACTGTATAACTTTCTGGGTTTAGCTTTTGATAGTGAGAGCCAACAGAAACGATAATACAATATTCACCTAATTGTGTTAGTTGATTAGCTAAAGATGAACCCATTCCATCACCCTTGGTAAACAGTAACCAAGTGCCAAGATTTTCTGCTCCGGTTAAAGGTAAGTTCAAATCACGGTTTTGTGGTCGCCAGACTATTTCATATAACCAGTTTTCTGTCTCCTCTTTTTGCACAACTTGCCCCAGTTTTTGAGAACTAATACGCTTAACTGATAATCCTTGAATTTCGGCAAGCAGTACCCCACTGTCATCAAATAAATCCACATCTGCGGTGATGGTTTGGGAAGGCTCAGAAGAGTCTTGATTTAACTTAACTCTACTCCATAGATGAAGGGGTACAGAACCATAGACTTGATATTGCTTTAAACCCACAGGTAGGTAAGCATCGCCAGAGTCTTCTCTTGATAAAGCCGCCCCTAATACTTGTAAACTAGCATCCAGTAAAACGGGATGTAATTTGTAGTTACAAGCTTCATTAACTAAGGATTCTGGTAACTGAATCTGTCCGAGAGCCATTCCTTCATACTGCCACAGGTCTGTAATGGCTTGAAAACTTGCTCCGTAGTCCATTCCTCGTTGTTGTAATTGTTGATAATAATCTTCAACATTTACGGATTCAAGAGAATCAATTGATAAGTTTTCTAAGTTGACTGGACTGGGTTGAGTAATATCTGTTACTTTGATAATTTTACCCAAAGTATGAAGTGTCCAAGAATCGCCAACAGGATTAAGACTAAAGATTTCAAAGGTATAAGTCTGGGAATCTTGAGGAGTCAGAATTAACTCGATGTCTTTGACTTGATTACCCTCGAAAAATAAGGGATGCTCAATCTTCACATCTTCTAGGCTGATTGAGTCGGATTTAAAAACATTGATCCCAGCGACAAGAGCCATTTCTAAGTAAGCAGTAGCAGGGAAAATAGTGGTTGCTTGAATCTGATGGTGTTGAATATAATTGGGACAATCTTGACTGATTTGAGATTCAAAGATAATTGGTTTTAGTGGCAAATGTAACCGTTTTCCTATTAAAGGATGAAGATGTCCATTGCCATTGCTAGAGTATAACTCAAATTGCTGAGTACCCTGAGGATTGTTGTGAGAAATATGTCCTTTACCATTGGTTGACTCAACTCTTGTAGTGGAGCAGTCGGACAATATACTGCCATGGCAATACAATTGTCGGCTAAATTGATAAGTTGGCAGACTCAAACGATGATAGGAATAATCTTTTGAAAATCCAGTCCAATTTACAGGTGTTCCTTTAACATATAATTCTGCCAAACTTTGTAACATTTGTTGCCAATCTGATTTTCTAGATCGCAAACTTGGCAACCATACTCCCTTGCCTTCTGGAATACAATGACTTCCCATTCCTATTAAAATGGGTTGGGGACCAATTTCTAGATAAACCTCATAACCGTGGCTCGCTAGTGTATTCATTCCTGCGGCAAACTCTACGGTCTGGCGAATATGATTTACCCAATAAGAAGGCGTAGCTATTTCGGCTGTCGCTATTTTACCAGTGACATTAGAAATTAAGCTAATATTTGGTTTTGAGTAGGTGATTTCTCGGGCAATTTTGGCAAACTCGGTCAATATTGGCTCCATCAAAGGTGAGTGAAAAGCATGAGAAACTTGTAAGGTTTTTGTCTTCACCCATTCGGTATCTAAATTAGCGACTACTGCATCAACGGTTTGACTGTCCCCAGAAATAACAATGCTAGATGGCCCATTAATAGCAGCGATAGAAACCTGTTTTTCATAAGAAATAATGGCACGTCTGACAGTTTCTTCGTCGGCAGTAACTGCTACCATTTTACCGTTAGACGGTAATGCTTGCATTAAACGACCTCGATAAGCGATGAGTTTTAACCCATCTTCAAGACTGAACACCCCGGCAATACAAGCGGCCACATATTCTCCTACACTATGACCCATAACTGCACTAGGTTCAATACCCCAAGATTTCCATAATTGAGCGAGTGCGTATTCTATGGCAAATAAGGCGGGTTGGGTGTAAGCTGTTTCATCTATGGGTGAGTTCTCTCCCTCTTGAGGATAGAGAATAGATAGCAAAGGTTTGTCTAAATAGATACTAAGAATCTCTTGACAGTGTTCAAGGGTTCTACGGAAAGTAGGTTGAGTCTCATAAAGTTCCCGGGCCATATTGATATATTGTGACCCCTGACCTGTAAAAAGAAACGCAATTTTCTGGTGCTTCTGGTGCGATAGTTCACCGGTCAAAATTCCCCCAGCTTCTTTGCCCTCAATAATAGCCTCTAACTGGGATTGTAATTGAGTTAAAGACTCAGTTTGAATAGCTAAACAATGATGAAAATGCGAGCGCCCCACATCAGCACTAAAGCAAAAGTCTTGTAAGTTGATTTGCGGATTTGCTTGAAGATAATTGTGATAACTTGATACTAATTCTCGCAAAGATGACTTAGTTTTAGCGGTAATAGTCAAGATAGCAAGAGATGGTTTATTTTGCTCTTGCTCCAAGGTTTCTGGAACAAATTCTTCTAAAATAACATGAGCATTAGTGCCACCAAAACCAAAAGAAGATACCCCAGCTAATCGCCCTTTTTTACCCTTTTTCCAAGGCTGTAATTGAGTAGGAATAGATAAGGAAGTTCCTTCTAGAGAAATATAAGGATTGAGTTTTTGCAAATGAAGGTGAGGAGGAATTTCACGATTTTGTAAAGCGAGGCAAACTTTAATCAGTGCGGCAATTCCTGCGGCTGCTTCGAGATGACCAATATTAGTTTTTACAGAGCCGATCCAACAGGGCTGATCTAATTGACGATCCTCGATTAATACTTCTTTGAGAGCATTAAGCTCAATCGGATCCCCTAAAGATGTACCTGTACCATGAGCTTCCACGTAGCTAATATCTTTGGCGCTTACCTGAGCTTTGGCTAAGGCTTTTTTAATAACAGCTTGTTGAGCTTGTTTATTGGGTGCAGTTAGTCCATTACTGTGACCATCTTGATTAACTGCTGAACCGCGAATAATTGCATAAATGCGATTGCCGTCTTGAATAGCCTTCTCTAGGCGTTTGAGGATAACCACCCCACAACCTTCGCCCCTTACATAGCCATTAGCACGTTCATCAAAGGTTTTACAGCGACCATCAGCGGCTAACATCCCTGCTTTTGAGAAATTAATAGTTAATTGGGGAGATAGCAGCAAATTTACCCCGGCTGCTAATGCGAGATGACATTCCCCATCTGTTAAGCTCTTACAAGCTTCGTGGACAGCAACTAACGAGGAAGAACAGGCCGTATCTATAGCTAAACTAGGCCCATGGAAATCTAGAAAATAAGATAAACGATTAGCCGCCACACAAAAAGCGTTACCCGTGCCATAGTAAGTGCCTATAGACTCATTATCTTTAGATAACAAGCGAGCATGATCATCACTACTGATGCCAACAAATACACCTGTTTGACTCCCTGCTAAAGTTTCGGGGGCAATACAAGCATTTTCGAGAGCTTCCCAACTAACTTCTAAGAGAAGTCTTTGCTGGGGATCCATTTCCACTGCTTCCCGAGGTGAGATGCCAAAAAATTGAGGATCAAAATCATAAACATTATCTAAAAATCCACCATTTATGGGGTTTAAATTGCCCAGCTCTTGATGATTCCATCTTTGAGAAGATAATTCTGTTATTGCATCCCCTCCTTGGCGTAATAGTTGCCAGAATGCGTCTGGAGATTTAGCTTGAGGAAAACGACAGCCAATACCGATAATAGCGATCGGTTCATTTTGAGGTTGTGATGAGGTTTTTTGAGCGACTGTGGATGAAGTTGTAGCTAGAGCTTCAGAACTTAATCCATTTAGGGCTAAATAGTGAGCAACCGCATGAATGCTAGGATATTCATAAACCAGCATAGGAGATACACTTTTACCCAGCCATTGCTCAAGCTCTCCCGAAAGACTTACTGCCGCTAAAGAACTCAGTCCATAACTTGCTAAGTCTTGTTGAATATCTATTTTTTCTGGTGCTATTTGCAAGATCTCTGCAACTTTTTTAATTAGCCACTCTTCAATTGCTTCTTGAGTATCGGACACAATTTGATTCTGACTGACCTCAGAGAATTCTTCAACAACCTGATAACTTTTGACTTGTTTTAGCAGAGAGTTAATATCTGATTTAAGCTGCTTAAATCCATTCTTATGTTCAGGATTTTTACTCCAATCCCCAATCACATTAAGAGTTCCTGCTAGAAAACTAGCTCGGCAAGCTTGACGTTGAATCTTGCCACTAGATGTCTTGGGAATACTTGCTGTTTTCAGCAGTACCACAGCATAAACATCTAGTTGATGTTCTTCGGCAACAGAGCGAATAATTTGCTCAATTACCGCTGGTGAGTCTAATTTACGCAGATAGCTTCGTTCGACTTCTTGAACAACTACTAGCCTTTCTTGACCAGCAATTTCCACTGAAAATACTGCTCCACACCCTTGCCGCAATCCTGGGTGACTTTTTTCGACGGTGGATTCAATATCTTGAGGATAATGATTACGTCCCTGAACAATAATTAAATCCTTGAGTCTTCCTGTGATAAATAACTCACCAGCCAGTAAAAATCCTAAATCTCCTGTCCGCAGAAATGGTCTAACCTGGGTATCAGCTAAATAAGCTTTGAAAGTTTCTGCTGTCTGTTCGGGTCGATTCCAATAACCCTGAGCTACACTGTCACTAGATACCCAAATTTCTCCTATTTCCCCATCTCGACATTCAGTTAAAGATTCAGGATTTACAATTACAATTTTTTCTGATAACCAAGCGTGACCACAACCAACTAATAATTGAGCATTCGGGTGTTGAGAGTTAATAGTAACGGCACTATTTTCTAAAAGAGCTAATTTATCAACTGCTTCAATCACAGGAGATTGGCTTTTAATTCCCCCCGATACAAATAGAGTAGTTTCAGCCATCCCATAACAAGGATAAAATGCCTCTCTCTTAAAACCATAATCAGCGAAAGTATTAGCAAATTTTTCTAAGGTAGCCGCTCGAACAGGTTCGGCCCCAGTAAAAGCTACATCCCAACAACTTAAATCCAGATTTTCTCGCTCTTGAGGTTTAATTTTATCAGCACATAATTCGTAAGCAAAATTAGGACCGCCACTACTGGTAGCGTTGTAGCGAGAAATAGCCTGTAACCATCGGAGCGGTTTTTGGATAAATGCTTCTGGGGGCATAATCACACAAGGAAATCCGACGTACACTGGTTGTAATACGTTACCAATTAGTCCCATATCATGGAATAGTGGCAACCATCCTACACCAATAGTTTCGCTTGTATGTCCAAAGGCAGAAGCAATCAGTTTTTCATTATAAAGTAAATTTTTATGACTAACCATAACTCCCTTAGGCATACCTGTGGAACCAGAAGTATATTGTAGGAAAGCTATGTCCTCTAAAGAAAGATTCGGTTTTTGCCAGTTTTCTGCTTGCTTATCCGGGATGTTATTAGTAGCTAGGCAAGGTACTGTTATTAACTCAGGGTCACTCGAAAATTTTTCCTCAATAGTATTTAATAAGGATGTAGTAGTTAAGGCCAGTTTGGCTTGGGCATCTTTAGTTATTGCTTGTAGTCGAGAGAGCTTTTGATTACGTCGGGGAGGATAAACGGGAACGGCAATAACACCCGCGTATAAACAGGCAAAGAAAGCAATGATAAATTCTTCCTCCGATGGATAGAGCAATAAAGCTCTTTCTCCTGGAGACATTTGTAACTGAAGTTGAGCCGCCAAAGCTTTTGCTTTTTGCTCTAATTGCTGATAAGTCAGTCTGGCGGTTTCTGTTTCTCCATTAGCCAAAAAGATATAAGCTGTTTGCTCGGCTTGCTGCAATGCTCTATGGTTCAAGATATCTACAAAAGTAGAAATGTCCTGAAAAATTTCGCCTTTAGATTTTGATTCTACAGATAAACAAAGCATTTTTTCCTCTACAACTGATTTCTGAAGTTCTTTTAACATAAAACTAATTACAGGGCAATCGCACGCACTTCAACATAACCTGACAATTGAGAATGGCAAAAAGTTTTGCTGATACAGGGTTTTGGGTTTTGACCGAATATTTGCTTTAGTATTGCTTACGTCAGGTTTATGACTGTTTCGTTACAAAGCAAAAGTCTGAAACGTTTGCATGGTCAATGGTTGAGGCCAAGCTGTATCTGTCAAGAGGTCTTTTTATGCGATTACCCTATCCCTCCTCTGGGTTCACTTTACCTAAACTCAATAAAGACTGCTTACTGTTTTTTATTTTTACCGCTCCTATTTTTATCTTAGCGGCTTACCCTAAGTAAAAATACTCAGTTAAACAAAATTTAATTATTTAATTGTCAAGTCCAGTAGTAATTTTGTAACCGTTCAGGAGAGGTGTCAAGCCGCCAGTGGCATTGACTCTGTGGAAGGACTCTCTTGGGACAGCAGAGAAGGAGAAGCACTGCCTTTCTTTCCCAGGGGCGCGAATCGCTTCGGTCATAAGGTTCTAAGCACAATTAATTACACATCTGAGCCGTCAGCCGTCAGCTTTTTCAGTGATCAGTAAACAGTGATAATTAGGGTTTGCTGAATAAATCTAAAAACCTTACAGGAAAGGGCTTTTAGCTTGATTGAGAGCTTCCCAAATGCACTTAAATCTGCTAGAATCTCTTAAAACCCTTGCATCACCCT